>NZ_JBDJAW010000035.1 GCF_039649665.1 Microbispora sp. ZYX-F-249
CGTGCCGAGCCCGAGCAGGCGCACGGCGTTGTCCTTCAGAATCTTGGGGCGGACCTCGGGCTTGATCTCGAGCTTGTCGAAGTCGGCGAGCCAGCGGTCCGGCGTGATCACGGGGTAGTCGGAGCCGAAGAGCACCTTGTCCTTCAGCAGCGTGTTGGCGTACCGCACGAGCTGCGGCGGGAAGTACTTCGGCGACCAGCCCGACAGGTCGATGTAGACGTACGGCTTGTGCGTGGCGACCGCCAGCGCCTCGTCCTGCCAGGGGAACGACGGATGGGCCAGGATGATCCGCAGCTCGGGGAAGTCCACGGCCACGTCGTCCACCAGCATGGGATTGCCGTACTTGAGCCGGATGCCGCCCCCGCCGGGGACGCCCGCGCCGATGCCGGTCTGGCCGGTGTGGAACAGCGCCGGGACGCCCAGCTCCTCGATCGCCTCGTACAGCGGGTACGCCACGGGGTCGTTGGGGGCGATGCCCTGGATGCTCGGGTGGAACTTGAACCCGCGCACGCCGTGCTCCTCGACCAGCCGCCGCGCCTCGCGCGCGCCCGCGCGGCCCTTCCACGGATCGACGCTGGCGAACGGGATCAGCACGTCGGCGTGCTCGGCGCAGCTGTCCGCCACCTCCTCGTTGGAGATGCGCGGGTGCCCGGTGGCGTGCTCGGCGTCCACGGTGAACACCACCGCGGCCATCTTCCGCTCCCGGTAGTACGCGGCCATCTCCGGGATCGTGGGCTGGCGGTGCCCGTGGGCCTTGAAGTAGTCCTCCGAGGCGCCGAACAGCTCGGGGCTCAGCGAGCCGTGCCCGTCCTTGGAGATCTCGGCGTGGGTGTGGACGTCGATCGCGACCAGATCGGCGACGTTCATGGCGGCCATGTCAGGCCCCCTGCGCGTCCGAGGCCGGGGCCTTGGGCGCGGGGATGCCGTACGTCTCCGGCTCGGCGCCGACGCCCGACTGCCAGGAGGCGGCGATGCTCTCGGCCGTCCAGCCGCCGTCGGCGAACGCGACGGCCTTCTCGCCGGGATGCGACCACAGCGCGAGGCGGTCGCCGCCGATCCCGATCGCCTGGCCGGTCACCCCCGCGGAGGCGTCCGAGGCGAGGAACACGACGAGCCCCGCCACGTCCTCGACCGTGCCCAGCCCCTCGTCCTTGCGCAGCCACTCGGGGAAGGGCGTCCCGGTCCGCTCGGACTCCTCGATGATCGGCGCGAACACGGGAATCGTCTTGGTCATCTCCGTGGCCGCCACCGGGACGACCGCGTTCACCGTGATGTTCGCCCTGGCCAGCTCCATCGCCCAGGTCCTGGCCATCGCCACGATGCCGGCCTTGGCCGCCGCGTAGTTGGTCTGCCCGAAGTTCCCGCGCTGGCCCGCCGGCGACGAGATCAGGATCAGCCGGCCACCGGTCCCCTGCTCACGCATCCGGATCGCCGCCGCCCGCGCGCAGGTGAACGTGCCGCGCAGGTGCACGTCGATCACCGCGTCGAAGTCGTCGTCCGACATCTTCCACAGCACCCGGTCGCGCAGGATGCCCGCGTTGGTCACCATCACGTCGAGCCGGCCGAACTCCTTCACGGCCGTGTCGACCAGCCGGTCGGCCACCTCGGCGGAGCCGACCGGGGCGACGACGCTCCGCGCGGTGCCGCCGCCGGCGGTGATGGCCTCGACGACCTGCGCCGCCGCCTCGGCGTCCACGTCGTTGACGACCACCGCCGCTCCGGACGCGGCCAGTGCCTCGGCGTACGCGCGGCCGAGCCCTCGGCCCGCACCTGTGACGACGGCGACCTTGCCGGAAAGATCCATGGGATTCCCCCTGAGTTGTACGGCGATTGATTCGGAATATAAGACACTCTTGTGACGACCGTCAAAGATTTGCCCAACGTGAACGCGACACTGATCCCGCGCGGCGAAGCGGAGCCGGTGAACGACCGAGGTCAGGCCAGGACGACGTTCTCCAGCCACTGACCGATGCGCTTGACGACCTCGTCGCCGAAGGTGCGGGCGTCGACGTTGTCGGCGTGGATCTCGATCACCGGGAAGCCGGCCGCCTCCAGCGCCCTGGCGGTGAAATAGCTGCCGCGGGGGTCGTCGGAGACCAGGTGGACCACGCCGTCGATGCCGTGCAGGCGGGCCTCCTTCACGTACCACTCGCTCGACCACGGCGGGGTGTAGAGCTGGTCGCCGAAGGCGGCGAAGCGTGCCGCCAGCGCTCTCATGGGGTCGTCGCCGTAGCGGATGTACCCGTCGGCGGCGATGGCCAGGTACATCGACCAGACGAACACCGCGCCGTACTCGTCCTGGAAGCGTTGGTAGAAGCCCATGTCGTACCAGAGGCCCCGGCCGATCCACATCAGCCGGGCCCGCTCGTCCGGGCACGCGGCCCGGCCCGTGTCGACCCGCTCGCGCACCTCCTCGTAGAAGCGCCTGGCGATGTCCCTGGCCCACTCGGTGCCGCGGTGCCATTGCGGGAGCATGACGCTGGGGATGCTGTCGACGACGCCGAGCGGCGCGGGCCGGGTGCGGGCGATGAGGTCGCGGGTCTTCCTGTTCCACTCCTCCTGCTCGTTGACCAGGGCCATCACCTCGCGGAAGCGGGACTCGCTGAACCGCCTGCCGGTGGTGGTCTCCAGGAACCTGACGAGGTTCTCCAGCTCCGCGGTGAGCAGGTCCAGCCTGGCCGGGCCCACGGCCTGCTCCCAGCGGTGCGGCATCAGCTCCCACCAGTTGGCGGGGACCTCGTTCTCGGCGGCGCTCTCCAGCGGGTAGAAGGTGACCCCGGGCTCGTGCCCCCAGATGTCGAAGACCTTGCGGGTGATGTCACCGGTGGCGTCACCGACGACGATGTCCGGCTTCGGCAGGCCGCCCCACGGGCCCGCCTCCGGTTCCGGATCGAACGCGGAGCCGAGGGTGACCGAGTTGTACTGCTCGGAGTAGTCGGGGTAGCCGCGCTGCCGCACCAGCTCCAGGTAGTGCCCCGAACGCTGCTTGGCGGCCACCAGGGACGCCCACCACTGGCTGACGGCGTACGGGATGTCCATCGTGCGGAAGATCTCGTGCGGGACGTCCGCGTTCAGCAGGGCGAACGGCTCTCCGGCGGCGACCCGCCGCCGCAGGTCGGCGAACCATTCGCGCTGGTGCCTGCCCGCCTCGGCCGCCGTGGCGAGGGATTTCACACTGCGCATGGGTGTTCCTTCCGCAGGGCGGTCAGGTCGGCACGCCCGTAGTCCTGGCGCTCCAGCAGCACGGCGGGGATGTCGAGCGCCGCGCGCTGCGCCGGGAAGTCCCAGGCCGGGGCCTCGTCGCCGATTCTGGAATAGGCGACGAAGAGCTCGGCCCGGCAGTCCCGTACGGCCCGCGCCGCGTGGGCGGCGCGCTCGCTCACCGTGGCCCGGTGGGCGGTCGGGCCGCTGTGGTGGTAGTGCTCGGCCAGCGCGTCCAGGCCCGCCGCGCCGACCGGCTCCCTGAGGAAGAGGTCGCCGAAGGAGTGGTCCTCGCCGACGATCACGTAGCCCTCGGACTCGACGGCCTCGTACACGTGCGGCGTGTCGTGGTCGCTGCCGCTCAGGAAGACGCGCCGCCCGGCGTGTTCCGGGAGCTGTCCCGCCTCGGCCAGCAGCCGTTCCAGCAGCGCGATGTGCTCGTCCACGGGCAGGGCCGCGCCCGCCACCGCGAGGAACTGCCGTCCCGTCAGGCGGGCGGGCACGGCCCGGCGCAGCTCGGCGACGGCGGCCAGCAGCCGGCGCCGCTCGTCGTGCGCCGCCACCGCCCCGGCCAGGTCGAGGGGGCGGCCGGTCCAGGCCTCGAGTCTGGCCGCGAACTCGCCGATCCTGCGGCGGTTGTACCGCGCGGTCGTGCGGTGCGGCAGGTGCAGGATGTCCACGAGGTACACCTCGGGCAGTCCCGTGCCCGGCTCGACGCGGCGCAGCTCGCGCAGCGCGTAGAACAGCCGCAGGGACGCCTCGCAGTCGTGCGAGACCACGATGCGGTCCAGGTCGCCGAAGGACCCGGCGAGCAGCCGGGTGAGCACCGAGCGGGCCGCCGGGTCCACCCCGCGGCCCAGGTAGCGGTCGCCGAGCTCGGAGCCGGAGTCCGGGTCGCCGGTGAGCCGGACCGCGCGGACCCCCGCCGCGGTCAGCAGTTCGACGGGCACGTCCGCCCCGACGTAGCCGACGACCGGCGTCCGGTCGCCGGCCGGGCCCTTCGAGGCGGCCGGGGAGGCCGGGGGGCGGGGTGCGCCGCGCCGGGCGTACGCCTCCTCCAGCGCGGCAAGTGCCGTGGGCATCTCAGATCACCCCCTCCTCGGCCAGTGCCTTGAGCTCGTCGTCGGAGTAGCCGAGCAGGCCGCCGTAGATCTCGGCGTTGTGCTCGCCGAGGCCGGGCGCCGGGCGATCGAGCCCCGCCTCCGAAGCGGAGAAGCGGATCGGCACCCCGGTCCCGTACAGGTCCCCCTGGCGGCCGTGACTCGGATGCTCCAGCGGCACGACCTCCTCGCGCTCCAGCACGAGCGGGTCGCGCACGGCGTCGCCGGGCTCGCGCACCTCGGCCGCGGGGACCCCGTGGCGGGCGAGCAGATCGAGGACCACGGCGAGCGGGCGGTCCCCCGCCCACGAGGCCACCAGCTCGTGCAGCTCTGCGGCGTTGGCCACGCGCGCGTCCCGCGTGGCGAAGCGCGGGTCCGCGGCCAGATCGTCGCGTCCCATCGCCGTGAACAGGCCGCGGGCGAACGCGTCGGTGGGGCCGCACAGCGCGAACCAGCCGTCCGCGGCCGGGAACGTTCCGAACGGCGCCAGCCTGGGCACGGTCGTCCCCGTGCGCATGGGCAGGCCCAGCTTCTCGTAGGCGTCGAACGGCTCGCACGCCACCAGCGAGGTCAGCGCCCCCAGCATGGACACGTCCACGTGCTGGCCCTGGCCGGTCGCGTCGGCCCGCAGCACCGCGGCGAGCGTGCCGATCACCGCGTACAGCGGCGCGACCAGGTCGCCCACCGGCAGCCCGAAGCGGACCGGCGGCTCACCGGGCGCGCCCGCGGTCATCATCACGCCGCTGAGCGCCTGGACGATGGTGTCCATCGCCTTGCCCGAGCCGGGACCGCCCTGCGCGCCGAAGCCGCTGATCGACGTGCAGACGATGCGCGGGTTGATCGCACTGGCCCAGTCGTGCCCGATGCCGAGCCGCGCCGTGACGCCGGCGCTGTAGTTGTCGATCATGATGTCCGCCTCCCTGACCAGACCGGCCAGGATGTCGCGGGCCTTGGGGTGCTTGAGGTTGAGCGTGACGCTCTGCTTGTTGCGGCCCCGCAGGAGCATCGACACGGACATGTCGTCGTCCCCCTGGCGCGCCAGCGTCAGCCCGTCCGCGCCGAGATAGGGGGCGTTGTTGCGGGAGCTGTCGCCGCCGGTCAGCGGGTTCTCCACCTTGATCACGCGGGCGCCGAGCCCGGCCAGCAGCAGAGTCGCGTACGGCCCGGACAGTGCGGTGGTCAGATCGATCACCGTGCGGCCGGCGAGCGGACGGTCAGTCACGCAGCACCACCTCGTTTCCCTCCCAGTGGAACTCCGTCTTCAGACCCGCCTGCCGGGTGATGTGCTCGATGTACGACACGACCCGCCGCCCCTCCTCGTCGTCGCCGAGCGGCACCGGACGGCCCGCGCCGTCGATCCAGCAGGGCACGAGGCCCGCCGAGACGAGGCCGTCCCGGTCGAACCGGCAGACCGCGATCGCGGTGTTCCGGCTCTCGGGGTGGAAGGGGTAGTACGGCATGCCGGGGTCGGGCGCGAAGCCGTACAGCTCGACTCTGCGGCGCGCCCACTCGGCCCGTTCGCCCGCGTCGCCCGTGGTGGGCGTCAACGCGTGGGTGACGGTCACGAAATTGCCCAGGCCGTGGTAGATCGGCCTGCCGCGGTACATCTCGACGCCGCGCATGATGTGGGCGTGGTGGGCGAACACGGCGTGCGCGCCGGCGTCGATCGCGGCGTGCGCGACGGGCCGCTCGTACATCGCCAGCACGGCGGGCGTGTGCCCGACGCCCTTGTGCATCGACACCGTCACGATGTCGGCCTCGGCGGCCAGGGCCGCCACGTCCTCGGCCATCCGCTCCAGGGAGGCGGGGTCGGCGAAGGTGTAGACGGCGGGCGGCCCGCCGGGGCTGGCATGGTCGAGTTCGTAGTGGGTCAGCACCTTGACGTACGCGCAGCCGGGCTTGCGGCTGGTCGCCCACGACTCGCGGGGGCCGACGCAGTTGTAGCTGAGCACCCCTACCCGCAGGCCGTCGCGCTCCACCACGGCGGGACGGCGGGCCTCCTCGAGGGTCATGCCTGCGCCCGCGGTGATCAGACCGGCCTCGGTCGCGTACTTGATCGTGTCGGCCACCCCCTGGTCGCCGACGTCGTAGACGTGGTTGCCCGCGAGCGTCACGACGTGGAAGCCGGCGTCCGCGACCGCGGCGAGCGCCGCGGGATCGGCGGGCGGAGCGGGGACGTCGGTGCTGACCTGGGCGGTGGACGTGCTGTGGGGCACCTCGATGTGGCCGATCACCACATCGCCCCGGCCCAGCGTCTCCCGGGCCGGGGCGAAGAAGGACGCGGGGTCGGGCTCGTCGACGACGAGGTCGCCGACGGCCATTACCGTGAAGCTCAAGAGCTGGTCTCCTCCTGCATACGTTCGTCGGGGGTCTGCGCCGCGCGCCCGGAGAAGCGCGACAGGAAGGCTCTCAGGCGGGGCGAGGCGGGGTTGTCGAAGATCTCCTCGGGCGTTCCCGTCTCGACGATCTGTCCCTTCTCCATGAAGACGCACCGATCGGCCACCTCACGCGCGAAGCTCATCTCGTGCGTCACGATGATCATGGTCATGCCGCCGCGGGCCAGGTCGAGCACGACGCTCAGCACCTCGTCCACCAGCTCGGGATCCAGCGCGCTGGTGGGCTCGTCGAAGAGCATGATGCGCGGGTCGGTGGCCAGGGCCCTGGCGATGGCGACGCGCTGCTGCTGGCCTCCCGAGAGCATCCGGGGATGGGCGTCCGCCTTGTCGGCGAGCCCCACCCGCTCCAGCAGCCGCAGTGCCTCCCGCCGCGCCTCCTCCGGCCTCCGGCCGTGGATCACCACCTGCGCCTCGATGACGTTGCGCAGCACGGTCCAGTGCGCGAACAGGTTGAACTGCTGGAAGACCATGCCCATGCGGCTGCGCTGCGCGGCCACCCGCCGGTCCGGCAGGGGACGCAGGTGGCCCCGGTGGAACTCGTAGCCGAGCAGCTCCCCGTCGAGGTACATGGCCCCGCCGTCGATGCTCTCCAACTGGTGGACGCACCGGGCCAGCGTGGACTTTCCCGAGCCGGACGGGCCGATCACGGTGACGACCTCGCCCTCGTGCACGTCCAGGCTCACCCCGTCGAGCGCCGCGTGGTCGCCGAACCGCTTGCGCACGTCACGGACGCGCAGGACCGGCGTGTCGCTCACCGCTGCCCCTTTCCGAAGTGCCGCTCCAGGCGCCGCTGGCCGAGCGAGAGGCCGACGACCACCACCAGGTACCAGGCGCACGCGACGATCAGCAGCGGCACGACCTCGTAGGTCCTGTTGTAGATCACCTGCACCGAGTACAGCAGGTCGGTCATCGCGATCACGCTGACCAGCGAGGTGCCCTTGAGCACGGTGATGAACTGGCTGCCGGTGGGCGGGACGATCACGCGCATCGCCTGCGGGAGCACGACCTTGACGAAGCTCTGCCTGGCGGTGAATCCCATCGCCCGGGCCGCGTCGCGCTGGCCGCCGTCCACCGCCGTGATGCCGGCCCTGACGATCTCGGCCATGTACGCGGCCTCGTGCAGGGTGAGCCCGATGATGGCCGCGGTCAGCGAGCTGATCACGGAGTTGGTCGGCCACGAGACGAAGGTCGGGCCGAACGGCACGCCCAACGAGATCCGCGGCAGCAGGTAGCTCAGGTTGAACCAGAAGATCAGCTGGACCAGGGGCGGGATGCTGCGGAAGACCGTGACGTAGACGGTGCACGCCCAGACCACCGGCCGGAAGCCGCTCATCCTGCCCACCTCGAGGAGCACCCCGAGAACGCTGCCCAGCACCATCGCGATGACGGTGAGCAGCAGCGACGTGCCCAGGCCGCGCAGGATGTTCGGGTCGAACAGGTACCTGCCGACCACCGGCCATCCGAACTTCGGGTTGGTGACGACGAACCAGGCGAACTGCGCCACGAGCACGAGCAGCACGGCTCCGGCCACCCAGCGAAGGGGGCGGATGCGCGGACGGGCGGCGGCGACGTCCACGGCCTGTGGCGCCCCGGCCTGTGGTGCCATCGTCTGTGGTGCCACGCTCATTGCGTCGCCGCGGTGTTCATCTTGGGCTCCGGCACCGCCACCTTCTGGAGCCCGTACTTGTCCATGATCTTCTTGTACTCGCCGTTCTTGAAGATCTCCTTGAACGCGTCGAGCATGACCGGGCCGAGCCCGCTGGACTTGGGCACGAGCATCGCCAGCTGGTCGACGCCGGCGCCCTGCTCCTCGGTCTGCGTGACGTACGTGAAGGCGTCCTTCTCCTTGGAGAGCACGTCGAGCGCGGCGCTCTCGGTCATGCCGGCGGCGTCGGCGCGGCCGGACTTGGCGGCGAGGATGGTGCCGTTCGTGTCGGCGAAGCCGATGAACTCCATGGCCGGCTTGCCCTGCTTGGCGCACCATTCGGTCAGGCGCTTGGCCTGGTCCTCCACGATGCTGCCGGCGGTGCCGGCGACGCGCTTGCCGCAGAGGTCGTCCGAGCTCTTGATGGCCGAGGACCCGGCCTTGGGGATCAGGTAGGAGGTCCGGGTGACCATCCACACGAGCGCGTCGAACTGCTTCTCACGCTCGGCGCTGTCCTTGACCGGACCGTTGAAGGCGTCGTATCGGGAGGCGAGCATGCCGGACAGCGCCGCGGGCAGACCGCTGACGATCGAGATCTCGGTGCGGACCCCGAGCACCTTGCCGAGGGCGTCCTGCAACTCCTTGTCGATGCCCGTGACGGTCTTGCCATCGTTGGCGACGATCCGATAGGGCGGGTGGGAATCCCCGGCAAATCGGATGACGCCCGCTTCCTTGATGCTGTCGGGCAGGGCGTCGTACAGAGCCGTCGCGCCGGCCGGCCGCTCCGTCTCACCGTCACCTCCGCCGCAGGCTGCGACACTGGCGAGGGCCAAAGCCGCCGCACCCGCGAGGATGGTCCTGGGCATTCTCATGGTGGTCCTTCCGCGACCAGGTAATGCTGCATTTAACTTTGCGGTCGTGGAGATAAGTGTCACACCTAGGGATGCACACCTGTCAAGAGGCGGTTGTGCAGCGGAGACGTGCGGGGCGGCCGGAGCGCCGCCCCGTCGCTGGGGAGCGGTCAGGTGAGCGCGAGGATGGAGCTGGTCCGGTGATGGGCGACCAGCTCGGCCAGCCCGGGTTCGAACTCCGCGACGATCTGCTTGACGCGGAACTCGGCGAGCGGCCCGAGGGTGTCGTAGATCTCCACGAACAGATTCCGGGCCGCCGCACGCGGCCAGTCGGCGGGCAGCAGCTCCGCGGGCAGATCGGGGTCGTGGTTGGGGAACGTCCGCCAGGTGTCCATGATCCCCGTACGCGCCACCAGCGCCTCGGACGCGCCGACCACGCCCCTGCGGACGCGCTCCAGAAGAGGTGAGTGCTGCGCCACGAACTCCTCGTAGGTGCGCCGGAGCTGATCGAAGTCCCAGGCCTCCCGGGGGGCGCGCATGCCCGGCAGATCGAGTGCCTCGGCGCGGAAGATCGTCGACATGGGGATCTCCATCTCGGCCAGCACCGCCGCCGCGCTGTCGGCGTTCGCGGTCGGCGAGACCCACAACCCGTCGTAGAGCGGGGCGAAGCCGAGCCAGCGCAGCCGGGCGCGCAGCGCGTGGCGCAGGTCGCGCTGCTCCTCGGAGATGGAGAACGCCGCCATCACCCATTGCCCGTCCCACGCGCCCTGCTCCAGGCCGAAGGACATGATCCGCTGCCGCCCTTCCAGCATCACGGCGGCGGCCCGATCCGTCAGGCGATAGTAGGTACGCCGCCCGACCTTGGACGACTCCAGCAGATCCCGCTTGGTCAGGCGGCTGAGCGCGGCCCGGGCCGCCACGGCGGAGACGCCGAACTCCTCGGTCAGCCGCACCAGGGCCGCGGACGGCAGCTGCTCAGGCCGGCTGATCCAGTAGTCCCCGAGAAGCGTCGTGATCAGGTGTTGCGGGGGTGCGCCCACCTGGAAGCGCGGGAAGTCGAGGTCCTCTGCCTCGGACCTTTCACCATCATTCACAACAGGAGTATATGGACAACGCTTGAGCGCGCGCTCGTTATCAGAATGTCATGCTTTCGAGCGACATGGAGCCGCCCGGAACGGATGTCCACGGTCCTCGAACCGAGGCGAGGACGATCACGCGCCACGGCCCGCATCGCCTCCGGCGAGGAGATCCAGGCGCTCGCGGTCCGTCGTCTCGTCGAAGCTCGTGTGCCGGCGAGTCGCCGGCGACTCCAGGGCGGAGACCTGCGCGAAGGTGTGGTGCGCTGCCAGCCCGGCCAGCTCCGGGTCGAACTCCGCGAGGATCTCGCGGAACCGCCGCTCCGCCGGTTCCCCGAGCGAGTCGTAGATCCGCACGCACAACCGCCTGGCCTCGTCGCGCGGCCAGCCGGCGGGGAGCAGCTCGGCGGGAAGATCGGGGTCGAGCGTGGGGAACACCCGCCAATCGGTCATGATCGCGGTTCGCAGCCGCAGCGCCGTGGCGGGGCGCGGGCCGGACACCGCCAGCCGCTCGGCGACCGGCCGGTGCGCATCGATGAAGCGCAGGTAGCGTTCGCGCAGCCCGGCGACGTCGAAGGCACGGTCCGGCACCGGGTCGAGGTCGCCCGCGGCGACCTCGCGGGCCCGGAACACGGCCGCCCCGCGCACGCCCAGCCTTCGCACGAGCGCGACGACGTCGTCCGTCTTGTCGTGCGGGGACACCCACACCGCGTCGAAGACCATGCCGAAGTGCAGCAGGCGCAGCCCGTCGCGGAGCGCGCGGCGGGTCTCCCGCTGGTCCTCCGGCACCGAGAACGTGACGACCGTCCACTGCCCGTCCCAGTCCGGCGTGGTGGCGCCGAACGTCAGCAGCCGGCGCATGTGCGCCACGATCACGTCGTACGCCCGGGGCGGCAGTCCGTACGCGGTGGTGCGGCCGTTGCGGGAACTGACCAGCAGCCCACGCGAGGCGACCCGCCGCAGGGCGGCGCGGGCGCTGGTCGCGGTGATGCCGAACTCCTCCAGCAGCCGGACCAGCGCCGCCGACGGGATGTGCTCCTGCCGCCAGAACCAGTAGTCGCCCAGCAGGGTGGTCAGCAGCCGCTGGGGTTCCGCTCCTTGCCGAGCCCTGGGCAGGGAGCCGGGTTCCGGCGACGCGGCGACCCGGCGTCCCTCCATCGTCAGACTCCTCAGCCGGTGTAGGTGCCCGAGGTGGCCACGGCCCGGACGCGGGCGCCGCTCACCAGGCTCGACCTGCGTGGATTTTACGTCACTTCGCCCGCGTCCGGACTCTTCCCGGCGACCTCGGCCGCGGTCCGGCGGCGCCGGGACGGCGATCCGTGGGCCGCCTCCTCGCCCTTCACCGCGGGGGGACGTGGGGACGCAGGAAGCGGCCGGGGGTGTAGCGGACGAACTCCGCGGCGCCCAGCTCCGGGTTCTTCGCGGCCAGGCGTGCGGCCAGCTTGTCGAGCTGATGGGCCTCGGCGTCCGTCCAGTGGCCGGTGATGACCCGGTTCCTCAGCACCTGCACCGCGGCGACGAACTCGGCTCCGGTGTAGCGGCAGTGGCCGGGCCGGTCGACGAACGCCTGGCGCAGCATCGCGCCGCTCCCGGCGCGCCGCACCACGTCGGAGTAGGCGCGGGCCTGGGTGACGGTGGGGTAGTTGTCGCCGCGCTCGTGCATCGTCAGGACGGGGACGGCGAGCGAGCCGCGCGGGGTGAAGTAGTCCTCCATGTAGGCGACGGCGCCGGGGTCGGCGGAGACGCGCGGCGCCGCCGCCAGGGCGTCGAGGTCGGCGTCGAGGTCCAGCCCCGCGCTGTCGTAGAGGGCGCGCACCTGCTTCGTCCGCCCGGACTCCCGCAGTTGCCGGCGGTAGTCCACGCCCGTGTTCCAGGAGAAGTTCCCGCCCGCCCGTTGTTCCAGCGGATGACGGGGAGAGAAGACGGTCGCCATGAACGCCGCGTACTCCTGGGCCTGCTGCCCCGCCCAGTCGTGCGCCGCCGGCTCGGCGGTGCCGGGCACCGACCAGGTGGAGACCTGGGCGAAGGACGCGGCCAGGGCGATGCGCGCCCGGCCGGCCGGAGTCCGCTGGGCGGCGTCGAGCACGGCGCGGGCGGCCGTCGTGCTCCGCGTCTCCTCGTCGGCCGAGGCCAGCCGGACGAGCTTCACCGCGTCGTCATCGGGGGCGAGCAGCGTCTTGAACGCGAAGGCCGCGTCGAGCGACTGGTTGAGCATCGCCACCGGTCCGGCGACCGAGGCGCAGTACGGCAGCGCGCCGTCGATCAGATCGGGCCGGCGTTCGGCCAGGCCGGCCGCGATGGCGCCGCCCATCGAACCACCCCAGGCCAGGGTGACCCTGGGCTCCCCCGCGACCTCGGCGAACTCGGCGAGCGTGTCGGCGGAGGCCCGCAGGGTCTCCTCGACGGCCCAGCCGCCCCCGTAGGGCCGGGTGCCGGCCAGGGCGTACCCGTGGGCCAGCAACCAGCTTCGCGCGGCGGTGTCGCCGCCGAGGTCGGCCGGCAGGTGCTGCGGTCCGGCGCCCTCGCCGTAGCCCGGGCTGAACGTCAGCACGGTGCCGTTCCAGTCGCGCGGGACCTCGATCGCGTAGGTGGCGCCGCTCGGGTGGACACCCGTGACGCTGATCGGACCGGCCTGGCCGGACGCCGCCGAGGCGTGGGGCAGACCGGCGGCCGGTGGGAGGGTGAGCGCGAGAGCCGCTGCCGTGAGCACCGTCACGGCCCGGCTCGCCCGATTGATCACTGAACGGGGATTGATGTCCGCCTCCATGGGTGGGCAGCTGCTGCGAGGCAGAACACGCAACAGTTCGAAGGACGCTCGTCGAATTATCGCCGCCAATTATGTTCGGCAGAAATCCTACGGTCGTCACAGAAGTGTTGACAATGCTCTGGGGCGTGCTTACTTTGGCCCGACCACCTGCATGTGAGGAGCCTCGATGTCCCGAAACCCAGCGCTGGGCGTCGTCGCGGCGGGTGCCGCGATCGCACTCCTGTCCGCCTGTGGTGCCGGCCCCGGCAGTACCCGCGGCGCGTCCGCTGACGATGGCCGGCCCGATGAGCTGGTCTTCGCCGCCATTCCGTCGGAGCAGAGCGACAACCTCGAGGCGTCGTTCGCCCCGATAGTCTCCGCGCTGCGGAAGGACCTCGGCGTCCCGGTGCGGTTCCAGGCCGTCACCAGCAACGCCGCCGTCGTCGAGGCGCAGGTCGCCAAGCGGGTGGACATCGCCGTCTACGGGGCTTTCAGCTACTACCTGGCCCGCAGCCGCGCCGACGTCGAGCCCGTGGCCGTCCCGCTGGCCGCTCCGGGCGGCGAGCCCGGCGCCTACGCCTACGGGGTGACCCGCGGCGACGACAAGAGCATCACCTCGCTCAAGGACGTCTCCGGCAAGGACGTCTGCTTCACCGACCCCGGTTCCACCACCGGCTATCTGCAGCCCCTCGCCTCGCTGCGGGAAGCCGGCGTCGATGTGGACAAGGACGTCAAGACGGTGTTCACCCACGGGCACGACACGGCGGTCGCCTCGCTGCTGGCCGGCGACTGCGACATCGCCTTCGTCGGCGACGTGTTCATCGACCAACTGCTGCCGGCCCGCGGCCAGCTCAAGCCGGGGCAGGTCACCAAGGTGTGGACCTCGCCGCTGATCCCCGGGCCGCCGGTCGTGGTCGGCTCCTGGCTGCCGCAGGACGTCCGCGACAAGATCTCCAAAACGGTGACCGGCCTGACCGCCACCGGCGCCGCCTCCGCCGGGCTGTGCAAGGGCAGCGAGATCAAGGGGCCGAAGAACTGGGGCCAGTACGCCGGCGCCTCGGCCTGCACCCTCGGCACCTCCACCGCCTGGACGTTCGTCAAGGCCACGGACGCCACCTACCAGCCGATCGCGCGCATCTGCGAGATCACCAAGGCCGAGGTCTGCACGTCCGGTGGCTGAGGAACCCGCCGTGATCGGCGACCCCGTGCTGCGGTTGTCGGAGGTCGGCAAGGGCTTCCACGGCACCACCGTCCTCGACGGCGTCTCACTGGACGTCCCGCAGGGCCAGTTCGTCGCCCTGGTCGGCCCTTCCGGGGCCGGCAAGTCCACGCTGCTGCGGCTGGTCAACGGCATGCACCTGCCGGACAGCGGCACCGTGCGCACCCTCGGTGAGAACCCGGCCGCCTGCTCCCGGAGCCGGCTGCGCGCCCTGCGCGCCAGGGTCGGGTTCGTCTTCCAGCAGTTCGGCCTCGTCGGGCGGCTGTCCGCACTGGAGAACGTGCTGATGGGATCGCTGGCCACCCTGCGGCTGCCCAGATACGGGGTGATGAGCTACCCGCGCGCGCTGCGGATCCGCGCCGTGGAGCACCTGGACCGGGTCGGGCTGGCGGACCGGCGGTTCCAGCGCTGCGACACGCTCTCCGGCGGGCAGCAGCAGCGGGTCGCGGTGGCCCGGACCCTGTTGCAGAGCCCCGAGCTGATCCTCGCCGACGAGCCGGTCGCCTCGCTCGACCCGGCGGCGAGCGTGCTGGTGCTCGAGATCCTCAAACGGATCAGCGCCGAGGACGGCATCTCCGTGGTGTGCAGCCTGCATCAGATGGAGCTCGCGCTCGCCACCGCCGACCGGGTCGTGGCGCTGCGCGGCGGCCGGCTGGTGCTGGACGAGCCGGCCGCCGGTCTCACCGCCGAGCGGCTGCGGGAGATCTACGACACGGCCGGGGCCCGCGATGGTTAGCACCACTCCCACGCGGGCTCCTGCGGCGGCGGACCCCGGTCCGCTGCGGCCGCCGGGGAGCGCCCGCGCCCTCGTCGCGGCGGGGCTGCTCGTCGCGGCCGTGGCCGTCACCTGGCTGACGTTCTGGTGGATCGGCCTGTCCCCCTCCTCGCTCGCCGCCGGGCTGGACGACACCGTGCGGCTGCTGCGCCGGATGTGGCCACCGGACCTGCCCGGCGCCGGCGACGTCGCCTGGATGATCGCCGAGACGCTGCTCATCGCGGTCGCGGGCACCGGCCTGGCGGTGCTGGCCTCGGTGCCGCTGGCCTTCGTCGCCGCGCGCACCCACCGCGGACCCCGCTGGCTGCGGCCGGCCGCCCGGGTGGTCGTCGTGCTGACCCGGGCCGTGCCGACGCTGGCCTTCGCGATCCTGTTCGTGCGGATCTTCGGCCTGGGCCCGCCGGCCGGCGCGCTCGCCGTCGCCGTGCACTCGGTGGGCATGATCGCCAAGCTGCTGGCCGACGCCGTCGAGGAGGCCGACCCCGTCCCCGCCGAGGCGGCCCGCGCGTGCGGGGCCGGGGAGGTGCAGGTGGCCGTCTCCACCGTGCTGCCCCGCGTGTTCCCGGCGCTGACCGGCATCGTGCTCCACCGCCTCGACATCAACATCCGGGCGTCGGCCGTGCTCGGCGTCGTCGGGGCCGGCGGCATCGGTGTGGCGCTGCAGACCGCGCTGGGCAGCCTCAACTACCACCGGGCGGCGGGGATCATCTGCGTGATCGTCGTCCTGGTGCTGCTGCTGGAGCTGCTGTCGGTGGCGGTCCGCCGGCGTACGGCCCACCGGTCCGCCGGGGACTCCACGGGCACGGCCGCACTGCCCGCGGGGCGCGCTCCGCACGACGTCGGCTGGGACCGCGGCCGGGTGCTGCGGGTGTCCGGCGCGGTCGTCACCGGGGTGGTCTTCCTGGTGTCGCTGTGGTCCCTGGACCCCGATCCGGGCCGGCTGTCCGGCGCCTGGCCGAACCTGCGGAGCGTACTCGCCGGCATGTGGCCGCCCGCGTTCTCCGGCCACCTGCTCATGGCGGTGCTGGAAAGCCTGCTCATGGCGCTGGGCGCCGCCTCGGTGGGCGCCGCCTGCGGGCTGGTGCTGGCCCTGCTCACCGCCGTCAACACCACCCCCTGGCACCCGCTGTCCACCGTGGTCAGGGTGCTGCTGGTGGTGGTCCGGGGCATCCCCGACCTCGTGTACGCCCTGCTGTTCGTGGCCGCGCTGGGGCTCGGCCCGTTCGCCGGTTTCCTGGCGCTGTGGATCTCCTCCACCGCGCTGGCGGCCAAGTTCTTCGCCGACTCCCTGGAGCAGCTCGACCCGCTGCCGCACGAGGCGCTGACCTCGGTCGGAGCCCGCCGATGGCAGGCGTTCGCCGCCGGGATCTGGCCGCAGTTCGTGCCGTCGTTCACCGGCAACGGCCTGTTCGTGGCCGACCTGGCGCTGCGCGAGTCGGTCGTGCTCGGCATCGCCGGCGCGGGCGGCGTCGGCTACCTGATGCAGGAGTCGATCGCCACGCTGCGCTACGACACCACCGCCGCGATCGTCATCGCGATCGCCGTCGTCGTGTACGCCATCGAGACGCTCGCCCGGGTCGCGCGCAGGCACCTGCTGTGAGCGGGCGGGCCCATGACGGGAAGGGAAAGGGATTCCACCATGACCACCACCGGCGACGGCCGCGAGCGCGCCTCCGACTGGGACCCCACCGCGCCGGAGACCTTCGACAGCTCCCACGAGGTCTACGCCGACCTGCGGCGACGCTGCCCGGTGCCGTGGAGCGACGCCTTCGGCGGCTTCTGGGCCGCCACCCGCTACGCGGACGTGGTGCGGGTGGCCCGGGACAGCGAGACGTTCAGCACCGCGGTGCAGAACGTCGTCCCGCACGTGCCGCGCGCCCAGCGGCGGCCGCCGCTGCACTTCGACCCGCCCGAGCATGCGATCTACCGCGCTCCGATGGACCGGGTGCTGCGCCGCGCTGTGGTCCGGCGCCTCGAACCGGCCTTCGCGGAGGCGGCACGCGAGCTGCTGGGGCCGCTGCTGGCCCGCGGCGGCGGCGACTACTCCCAGGAGTTCGCGCTGCCGTACGCGGCGCAGTGCTTCGCGCTCTTCCTCGGCCTGCCGGTCGACGAGGTGCTGGAGATCCGCCGGATCGGCGTCGAGTACAGCTTCGCCATCCAGGAGATGGACCGGGCCGGGGTCATGGCGGCCGGCGAGGAGCTCTACGCGATCGCCCGGGCCATCGTCGAGGACCGCCGGGCCGGCCCCCGCGACCCCGACGAGGACCTGGTGACCAGCCTGCTGCGGGCCTCCGCCGACCCGGCGCGGCCGATCCCGTACGACCTGGTCGTGGCCACCGTGCGGCAGACCATCGTGGCCGGCATCGGGGCGCCGCACGCCGTGCTGGGCAGCGCGGCCGTCCACCTGTCCCGCGACCCCGGGCTCCAGGACCGGCTGCGCGCCGACCCCGGGCTGCTGCCCGCGGCGATCGAGGAGCTGCTGCGGCTGTACGCCCCCTACCGGGTGTTCGCCCGCACCGCCACGAGGGACGTGGAGCTGGGCGGGCGCACGGTGCGCGCCGGTGAGGCGATCACGATGATCTTCCCCTCGGCGAACCGGGACGAGGCGGTGTTCGACGACGCGGACCGGCTCGACCTGGAGCGGCGGCCCAACCGGCACCTCGCGTTCGGCCGGGGCGCGCACCGCTGTCCCGGCGCGGCGATGGCCCGGCTGGAGATGACGGCCGCGCTCGGCGAACTGCTCGCCGCCACCTCCCGCGTCGAACCGGACGGCGAGGTGGAGATGTTCAACTGGCTGGAGTTCGGCCCCCGGTCGGCGCCGCTGCGCCTCGTCCCCCGCCGCTGACCCCCTCGTCCGGGCCGTCGGAGCCGCCGGAACCGCCAAGGGCGGCACCGGCCGTCGGCGTCCGTCCGGCACGGCCGCCGCCTCGATGCGCCGCGCCCCCGGCGTCGAAGTCGACGCGATCAGAATGACGTTTACCACCACTGGCGTCATGTCGATGTCGCCTGTCAGGCCTCGCATCGGGCACACCACCCACCGCGGCAGGCGGCCCGGAGATCTCCCGCCGCATGACCGCGGCCCAGCTCCACCTGCTTGATTGTGGTCGGCCGTGCGATTCGCGCCTACATGCCGCACCGCATCCGGAGCACGTACCGGTCACCTCGCCGCAGAATCACCACGGCGATCAGGGGATTGACATTGATGACAGAACACTGAACGATCGTCTGCGTTGGCGACTGCTATATGAGTCTCAACAGCTGCCAGGCGCCCCACCGGCCATTCGCGGACCTCGTCGGGCCCCGAGCCAACACCCCCTGCCCGTCCATCAACCGTGGAGGAATCGCAACGTGCTTGCCCGCTCCATGACCGCGCGGACCCTGCTGGCGGCGACCGTGGGGGCGGTCGTCCTCGCCGGCTCCGGCGCTGCCGCGGCCTCGTCCCCCCAGAAGCCGCCACCGCCGAAGCCTCCCGCGGCCGGCGCCATCACCATCCTGCCCACGGTCCGCGAGGCCGCCGAAGGGCTGCCCGGGCACACCGTCTACCGCCCGGCCGATCTCAAGGCGCTGCGGAAGGGCAGCCTGCCCGTGATCGTCTACGGCAACGGCGCCTGCGCGGCGAGCAACCTGGAAGGGATCACGTTCCTGACCGGCCTGGCCTCGCAGGGATACATCGTCGTGGCCAACGGCGGGCTGGACGAGTTCCCCGTCCCCAACACCCCCGAGAACACGATCGCGCACCCCGAGGCGCTCCTCGCGGCCGCGCACTGGGCCACGGAGTCGAAGCAGGCTCGCAAGCAGTTCGACGGGCGTGCGGACACGACGCGGGTCGGCGTGCTCGGCCACAGCTGCGGCGGCGTCGAGGCCCTCGCCGCCGGGACCGACCCCATCGTCGACGCGGTGGCCGGCTTCAACACCGGATACTTCGCGGACCCGGCCTTCGGCGGCTACGGGCGCGACCGTCTCGCCGGCCTGCACACCCCGACTCTGCTCGTGAACGGTGGTCCCGACGACGTCGCCTACCAGAACAGCATCGACAACTACGCCCTGCTCGACGTCCCCGCCGCCCTGGTCAGCGACCCCGCGGCCGGCCACACCGGCCTGATCGCGGGTCTCGAGGCCACCAAGGGCTGGCAGGTGGCCGCGGACTGGTTCGACTACGTCCTGCGCGGAGACCGGACCGCCGGGGCGCGCTTCGTCGGCCCGGACTGCGGGCTGTGCGGAGAGAACGGCTGGACGGTCGAGTCGAAGGGGCTGTCGCTGTGATGCGCCGTAAAGTGACCGCGTGCCTGGCCGCCGCGCTGGCGGCCGTCGCCGGAGGCGGAACCGCCGCCGCTGCCGCCCCCGCCGGACACCCCGGTGGCACGCCCTGCCTGCCGGACTCCCCCGCCCGCCCGACCTGCATCAGCGGCACCCTCGAGGACGGCACGCCGTACGAGTTCGTCGTCCCGGCCCACTGGAACGGCACCGTGGTGGTCGCCCTCGACTTCGCCGGCCCGGGCCGGAGCGAGCCCCTGACCGCGCGCCTGCTGGCCGACGGCGTGGCCCGCGGCGGAACGAGCCGGGCGATCACCGGCTGGAACATCCGGTCCGCCATCGACAACCAGGCCGAGGCGCTGGCCCGTTTCGAGCAGGCCTACGGCCCGGCCCGCAAGGCCGTCGCCTCCGGGACCTCGATGGGCGGCTTCGTCGCCGCCGGCGTCGCCCAGGTCCACCCCGGCGCCTTCGACGCCGCCGTCCCGATGTGCGGGGGCCTCGGCGGGTCGGTCGGCCAGTGGAACCAGAAGCTCGACACGGTCTTCGTGCTCGAGCGCCTGGTCGCACCCGGGCTGCCGGTCGTCGACATCCCCGCCGACATCGAATCGGCCAGGAAGGCGTGGATCGACGCCCTGGCCGCGGCGCAGCGGACACCGGAGGGACGGGCCCGGATCGCGCTGGCCGCCGCGATCGGCCAGTTGCCGGCCTGGGGACGCAACCCCGACGGGTCCGTGCCGCCGCCTCCGGACAGCGGGGACGCCGCCGCGCTGCAGCAGGGCGCCTACCTCGCGCTCGCCGGCGGGCCCCTGCCCTACATCGGCCAGGCCATGAGCAGCCGGCGCCAGATCATGGACGTGGTCGGCGGGAACCCGTCCTGGAACACCGGCGTCGACTACGAGAAGCAGTTGAGCCTGGCCGATCCCGCCCTCCGGCGCGCCGTCCGCGACCTCTACGGGGCGGCGGGTCTGGCCCTCTCGGCCGACCTGAAGACCCTGGCCGCCGCGCCCCGCATCGCGGCGGACCCGGACGCCGTCAAGCGCTTCTCGCGCGGGATCGTCCTCAAGGGTGACCTGCGGATCCCCGTCCTGACCCTGTCCGGCACCGGTGACCAGATCTCCACCGTCGCCCAGCAGCAGTCGTACGAGGAGAACGTGCGCCGGGCGGGAGCGAACTCCCTGCTGCGCCAGACGTACACGCAGACCGTCGGCCACTGCGACTTCTCCCCGGCGGAGCAGGAGGCGGCGCTCGACACGATGTTCGACCGGCTGCGGAGCGGTCGCTGGCCCGCGACGTCCGCCCCGGCGATGAACGCCCGCGCGGCGGCGCTTGCGGCCGACCCCGCTCCTCGGTACGTCTCGTTCACCCCGCCCCGGTTCAACCGCCCCTATCCCGGCTGAGCCGCACGAGCCGCTGCCCGGCCGGACCGGGCAGCGGCCGGCGCCGTCGCCCGGGGACACGGCAGGAGACACGGCAGGAGACATGGCAGGAGACACGGCAGGAGACACGGCAGGAGAAACCGCAGCAGACACGGCAGGGGACGCATGATCAGGGCGTGTACCCGCAACGGTCACCGATCGTTCACCGAACGGTAACCTTAACTACGCCGTTCTGGGAGGTTTATGCGTCATTCTTCCCTAGAAGCCGATTTGTCCTACCGAGGTGTCAAGTGACTGAGTTCCTCGCCGCCGTACTCTCCCGGGCGGCCATCATGGTCCTGGAAGCGCTGCTCGTGCGTCTCTTCCAGGCTCTTGTGACGTCGACCTTCCGCGTCACGCTGCCGCACGCGGCCTGACCGGCGGGACGTCCGTCCTTCGCGGGCCGGCGCCGCCGGCCCGGCACCGCGGCTCCCGCGAGCGCCGATTCTCCGGGTTGCCGGTTCTCCGGCCGCCCGGCCCTGCGATCGGGCTCCGAGGAGTCCCTCCGCCGTGAGGGCCGCGGGACGCTCCCGGGCAGCGCCGTGAACGCGAAAGCCGGCCCCGCTCGGGACCGGCTACTCCCCCACCCTCACGGGGACGGGAGCGCCGGGCGATCACGCCCGGCTCGGCGGCTCCCTCGTCCCCCGGCGACGGCCACCGCCCGTTCACCCGGGCCCGGCGTGGCCTGTCACCTCGTGCGAGATCGTCTCTCCGGGGTCAGTCCTTGAAAGCGTCCTTCACCTTGCCGGCGGCGTCCTTCACCTTCTCGCCGGCCTGCTTCATGTGGCTCTTGGACTGATCGGCGCGGCCCTCGGCCTCCAGGCTCTCGTCGTCGGTGACCCTGCCGAGCCCCTCCTTGGCCTTGCCGGTGACCTCTTCCGACTTGTTGCGGAACTTGTCCTCGGTGCTCATCCGGACGCTCCTCTCGGTTCCAGAAGCTGACGAACTCCCTCTTTCCCCTGGTGAAGTGGCTAAACGCGACCCGGCGTGTCGCACCCGCCTCCGCAACCCCAATCCCTCCAAAACGGGAAGATGTGACGAACCGGGCGTACGCTAGGAATAAGGACTAAAGCACACACCTCTGAAGGGTGGTGTGACGTATGGCACACGGTGCCGACATCGGGACGCATCCCGACATCATGCAGATGCGCGCCCGCTACGAAGCCGCCGCGGCGAATCCGGCGGCACAGCTCGCCGACGGTCTCACGCTTCTGAGCGGCCTGTATCTAGCGCTCTCGCCGTGGATCCTCGGATTCAGCGGCACGCGGACTCCGCTCGCGGTGAACAACCTGGTCACGGGTCTCGCCGTAGCACTCCTGGCGATGGCGTACAGCTCGGCGTTCGGGCGCACCTACGGACTCTCCTGGGTCGCCCCGCTGCTCGGTATCTGGACCATCATCGCCCCCTGGGTGATCCGGGGAGGCATGGCGACCACTGCGACGATCATCAGCAACGTGGTCGTCGGCGCGCTCATCCTGCTTCTCGGTCTGGCGACGATGCGGTTCGCCATGATGCAGCGCGGGCAGCCCGGCGGCTTCCGCACTGGGACGCCGCACATGGGACCGGCCCACTGACCGGACCCCGGCCGAACGGCGGGCGGCGCACCGCCTCGCCCCGCGCCGGCACGCCGCGCGGGCGCGGCACCGCCGCCCCCGGGATGCCGTAGCCGTCGCCACGGCACCGGCTCCCGTTAGTCTCGTCGTGCAGGAGACGAGAGGACGGTGGCGGCGTGACGACAACGGCCCCCGTCGCGAGTCCGGTGGACTTCGCGGCCTACGGCGACTACACGGTGAAGGCGGCCACCCGGCCGGACGGGTCCTTCGAGCGGCCCCTGTACCGCTTCCGCGACCGCGTGACGGCCGACGGGAGCAGCGGATACGCCGCCGAGCCCGGCCGTTACCACCTGTACGTGTCGCTGGCCTGCCCGTGGGCCCACCGCTCGGTCATCGTGCGGGCGCTGCTCGGCCTGGAGGACGTCGTGTCGATGTCCGTCGTCGATCCTGTGCGCGACGGGCGCGGGTGGGCGTTTCGCGAGGGCCCCGGCCACGGACCCGACGAGCTCAACGGCTTCACCGTGCTGCGGGAGGCGTACGAGGCGACCGAGCCCGGCTACGACGGGCACGTGTCGGTGCCCGTGCTGTGGGACCGCCGCACCCGCCGGATCGTCAGCAACAACTTCCCCGACATCAGCCTCGACCTCGGCCGGGCGTTCGCGCGGTGGGCCAGGCCGGGGATCGACCTCTATCCCGAGGACCTGCGCGACGACATCGACGCGCTCAACGAGCGCGTGTACGCCGACGTCAACAACGGCGTGTACAAGTGCGGCTTCGCCGAGAGCCAGCAGGCGTACGAGGCGGCGGTGACCACGCTGTTCACGGCCCTCGACGAGCTGGAGGAACGCCTCGGCGGCAACCGGTACCTGTTCGGCGACCGGCTCACCGAGGCGGACGTCCGCCTGTGGGTCACGCTGGCCCGGTTCGACACGGTGTACGTGACCCACTTCAAGGCGAACCTCCGCCGCCTGGCCGACTACCCCAACCTCTGGCGTTACGCCCGCGACCTGTACGCGAACCCGGCCTTCGGCGGCACGACGGACTTCGGCCACATCAAGCGGCACTACTACGGCACCCACCCGAAGATCAATCCGCTGCGCATCGTGCCCGCGGGGCCGGTCATCGACTGGAGCCTGTAGGCCCGGCTTCCGGTCACGCGGTCGGCAGCGCCTCGCACAGCCGGTCCAGTTCGTCCTCGGTGTTGTAGTAGTGCACCGAGGACCGCACCAGCGAGGGCAGCCCGCGGGCCTCGAAGTCCCACCGGGCGGAGGTCGCCGCCGACACCGAGACGTTGATCTTCGCGGCCGACAGCCGGGCGGCCACGTCCCGGCTGTCGTGCCCGTCCACGGTGAACGTCACGATGCCGCACCGCCGTGCGCCGCGGTCGTGCACGGTCACTGCGGGGAGGGCGGCCAGCCGCCCGCGCAGCGCCTCGGCGAGGCCGGTCACCCGCTCCTCGATGGCGTCGAGCCCGAGGTCCAGCGCGTAGCCGGCCGCCACGCCGAGGCCGATCTTGCCGGCCACGTAGCCCTCCCAGTTCTCGAACCGCCGGGCATCGCGGCGTACCTCGTAGGTCTCCGCCGAGGTCCAGGTGGCGGCGTGCAGGTCGAGGAACGGCGGCTCCAGGCGGTCGAGCAGGCGCCGCGAGCAGTACAGGAAGCCGGTGCCGCGCGGCCCGCGCAGGAACTTGCGCCCGGTCGCCGACAACAGGTCGCAGCCGATCTCACGGACGTCGACCCGCATCTGCCCGATCGACTGGCAGGCGTCCAGCAGGTACGTCACCCCGGCCTCCCGCGCCACGGCGCCGATGTCCGCCGCGGGGTTGACCAGGCCGCCCTGGGTCGGCACGTGGGTGACCGCGATCAGCTTGACCCGCTCGTCGATCATGTCCCGCAGCGCGTCGACGGACAGGGCGCCGGTCGCGTCGTCGGGCACCACGTCCACCTGGACGCCGTACCTGCGGGCGGTCTGCAGGAAGGCGATCGCGTTGCTGGCGTACTCGGCGCGCGAGGTGAGGATGCGGTCGCCCGGTTTCCAGGACAGGGAGTAGAAGGCCATGTCCCAGGCGCGGGTGGCGTTCTCGACGAGGGCGATCTCGTCACGGTCCGCGCCCACGAGCCCGGCCAGCGCGTCGTAGACCCGCTCGGACCGGTCGAGGGCGGCGGCGGCCGCCTCGTAACCGCCGATACGCTCCTCCAGGCGCAGATGGTCCACCACGGCGTCGGTCACCTGACGCGGCGGCAGCGACGAGCCGGCGTTGTTGAAGTGGACGACGTGCTCACACCCCGGCGTGTCCGCCCGCACCCGTCCGACGTCGATGGTCACGTGAGCCTCCCAGAAGATCCGCGGACGCTCTCATTCTGCCCGGCGTGCCCGATCGTGGGATGGCCGTGCTCCGGCGGGTGCCCCGACCCGCGTTTCGTGAATCGCGCATCGCATAATGAGGTATGAGCACCTCCTCCCCCGCGGGCGGCTGGACGTTCCTCACCAACCACGCGCATGTCCTGCTCGCGCTCTCCCGCGATCCCGACGCGCGGCTGCGGGACGTCGCCGAGTCGGTCGGCATCACCGAGCGGGCGGCCCAGACGATCGTCGCCGACCTCGAGGCGGCCGGCTACCTGCGTCGCGAGCGCGTGGGGCGGCGCAACCACTACACGATCAACCCGCTCGCCCCGTTCCGGCACCCGATCGAGCGGCACCGGCACATCGGCGAGTTGCTCGAGCTGTTCGGGGCGCCGGTTGACGCACGAAACTGATTTCGTGAATACTTGAGCATAGTTCGAGGGGGAGTACCCGGCTTCCTCAGCGTCGTCATCACGGCCGCCGTCGAAGGGCGTCCCGGCGCGAGGGTCACCGCATGGTGGCACGGGGAGACCGTCGGCCTGCCGAGCCCGCCGTACGCGGCGGTGATGGAGGTTGACGATGTCGGTGCCCCTGTGGATCTGGGCCGCGGTTCTGGCGGTCATCCTCGCCATGCTCGCCGTGGACCTGTTCGCCCATCGCCGGGCCCACGTGGTGGGCACCCGTGAGGCGCTGACCTGGTCGGGGCTGTGGATCGCGCTCGGGCTCGGCTTCGGAGCCGTGGTCTGGCTGGTGTGGGGGCCCGAGGCGGGCGGGGAGTACCTGGCCGGCTACCTCATCGAGAAGTCCCTGGCCGTCGACAACGTCTTCGTGATCGCGCTGCTGTTCTCGTTCTTCGCGGTCCCCCGCGAGCTGCAGCATCGCGTGCTGTTCCTCGGCGTGCTCGGCGCGCTGGTCTTCCGCGCGGTGTTCATCGGCGCGGGCGCCGTCCTGCTCGAACACTTCCACTGGATCCTGTACGTCTTCGGCGCGTTCCTGCTCTACACCGGCGTGAAGATGGCCAGGCATTCGGCGATCGAGGTGCACCCCGACCGCAACCCGATCCTGCGCCTGATGCGCCGGTTCATCCCCGTCACCGACTCCTACCAGGGCCAGCGGTTCCTCGTACGGCGGGAGGGCGACCGGCAGGACGGGCGCGGCCGGTGGGCCGCGACGCCGCTGCTGGCCGTCCTGGTCGCGGTGGAGACCAGCGACATCGTCTTCGCCGTCGACTCGATCCCGGCGATCTTCGCCGTCACCTCCGAGCCGTTCCTCGTCTTCACCTCCAACGCGTTCGCGATCCTGGGGCTGCGGGCGATGTACTTCCTGCTGGCCGGGGCCATGCACCGGTTCGGGTATCTGCGGTACGGCCTGGCGGCCATCCTCGTGTTCGTCGGCGCGAAGATGCTCCTGGCCGACGTGTACAAGATCCCCGTCTGGCTGTCGCTCGCGGTCATCTGCGCCTGCCTCGCGATCGCCGTCGGCGCGAGCCAGTACAAGAACCGCCGCGAGGGGCGCGACGGGACCCGGCTGACCGCCGGAGAGCAGCGGTAGCGCCGCCCGCCCGCCAATCGATCTTCCGTCGCGGCGTGCGGATCTGTACCCTCCGCACAGTGGAGGGGATGTTCGCGGTGCCCGGGACGGCCGCATGATCGGCGAGATCCTGCCCTCGTGGGTGGCGTCGGCCGAGAGGTTCGGCGACGCGCCGGAGGAGACGCTGTTCCCGGAGGAGCGGCCCTTCATCGCGCGGGCCGTCGACCGGCGCCGCCGTGAGTTCGTCACCGGACGCCACTGCGCCCGGCTCGCGCTCGCCCGGATCGGCGTGACGCCGGGGCCGATCCCGCGCGGCGAGCGCGGCGCCCCGGTCTGGCCGGCCGGGACGGTCGGCAGCATCACCCACTGCGCCGGGTATCGCGCGGCGGCCGTCGCCTCCACCGGCGTGGCGCGCGCCGTCGGCATCGACGCCGAGCCGCGCGCGCCCCTTCCCGCGGAGGTCCTCCCCACGATCGCCTCCCCCGGGGAGATCGAGGCCCTCCGGGCACTGGACGACGCGGACGGCGAGATCTGCTGGGACAGGATCCTGTTCAGCGCCAAGGAGTCGGTCTACAAGGTCTGGTTCCCGATCACCGGCCGGTGGCTCGACTTCTCCGAGGCGGTGGTGGACATCGACGCCTCCGGCTCGTTCAGCGCGCGGCTCCTGGTCGGCGACCCGGCGATGGGGACCCGCGCCCTGTCCGGCCGGTGGGTGGTGAGCGACGGGCACATCGCGACCTCGATCGCGCTCCCCCGGCCCTGACGATCCCGCCCCCGCGCGCCCGCCGGTCGCCGGTCATCCGGCGCGGAAGTAGTGGCCCTTGCCGAGATCGTCGAGCAGCCCCGGCTGAACCGGCCGCCACCCCAGCAGCTCGCGGGTCAGCGCGCTCGACGCCGGTGCGTCGGTCCCGATCATCCCGCCCAGCCACGAGAAGTGCTCGCCTGCCTCTTCGCGGGCGATCGAGACCACCGGCAGGCCGAGATGGCGGCCGATCTCCCCGGCGACGGCACGGATCGGCACGCCCTCGTCGGCGACCGCGTGCAGCACCGATCCCGCCGGGGCCTTCTCCAGCGCGAGGCGGAACAGGTGCGCGGCGTCGAGGCGGTGCACCGCGGGCCAGCGGTTGGACCCGTCGCCGACGTGACCGGAGACGCCACGGTCGCGGGCGATGCCGACCAGCACGGCCATGAAGCCGTAGTCGCCCTCGCCATGCACCGTCGGGGGCAGGCGCAGCACCGACGAGCGGACACCGTGACCCGCGAGGTCGAGCGTCCGCAGCGCGGTGGCCTGCCGGGCTTCCGGGCCGTCGCCGTGCCCCGCGCCGGAGCCGGGACCACGCCCGTCCCGTTCGGTCGCCACCCGGCCCGGCGTGAGCCCGAGGAGCCCGGAGGCGATCACGAACGGGCGGTCGGAGCCCGCGAGCGCCTCGCCGAACGTCTCGACGGCGCGGCGATCCGCGTCGGCGGCGCCCCGGAAGTCACCGGTGAAGGCGAGATCGTGCTTGAACGCGAGGTGGATCACACCGTCCGACGCGGCGGCTTCGCGCCTCAGGATGTCGAGATCGTCGATCGTGCCGCGGCACACCCGCGCCCCGGCCCCGGTGAGGGCGGCGGCCGAGGCGTCGGACCGCGCCAGCCCGACGACCTCGTGGCCCGCACCTATGAGTTCGGGAACGACGGCGGAACCGATCCAGCCGGACGCCCCGGTGACGAATACCCGCATGACGCACTCCAAGTGGTTGGTCGCCCTCCACGCCGGGGCATCCCCCGGCGAGGGCTATGTCAGTGACTGTCATCAAGTTAGCACCGATGTCAGTGACTGTCATCCAGGTAGGATCCCGGGCATGGGTCGATGGGAGCCGAACGCGCGCGGCCGTCTCGCGGAGGCGGCGCTGGAGCTCTACGTCGAGCGCGGCTACGAGCAGACCACGGTGGCGGAGATCGCCAAGCGGGCGGGACTGACCGAGCGCACCTTCTTCCGGCACTTCGCCGACAAGCGGGAGGTGCTGTTCTCCGGCTCGGAGGCGCTGCGGGAGCACCTCGTGAACGCGGTCGCCGGCGCCCCGGACTCCGCCGCGCCGATCGCGGCGGTGACCGCCGCCTTCGAGGAGGTCGGCGTCCTGTTCCAGGAGGACCGCGAACGCGTTCTGCGGCGGCAATCCGTCATCTCCGCCAACGCCGAGCTGCGGGAGCGCGAGCTGATCAAGCTCGCATGGTGGTCCGCGGCCCTCGCCGACACGCTTCGGCGGCGCGGCGTCGCGGATCCGGCCGCGAGCCTGGCCGCCGAGGCGGGCGTCGCCGCCTTCAAGATCGCATTCGAACGCTGGGTCGGCGGCCCCGGCGAGCCGGGCCTGTCGCAGCTCATCCGGGAGTCGTTCGGCGAACTGAAGACCGTGGTCGCGGGCGGATGACCACCTTCGCCGATCGAGCCGGCCGCCGGGCACCGGCGGGAGACGACCGTCCGCGCCGGCCCGGCCGGCCGTCCCGTCGGCGCCCCGGCTCCGCGCGGCTGCGCCGGGCCGACCGCCGTACAAGGTTTTGACGCCGACCTTTTCTCCCGCCCGATATCCGCTCTAGGATCCGGCTATGACCGCGCTTCCGCTCGCTCCGCCGCGGGCGGTTCCCGTCGGCCCGCCGTCCAGCCGCGCGATCGCCGACGGACGGGAGGTCGCATGACCGGGCAGTTCACCGCCACGCAGGCGTCCGCGGAGGTGTACGCCCTCGCCGAGGGGCCCGTGTGGGACCCCGCCAGGAAACACCTGCTGTGGGTGGACATCGACGCGGGCGCGGTGCACGAGGGACGGCTCGACCCCGGCACCGGCGCCGTCACCGCCACCACCGCGCACACCTTCGGCGGCACCGTGGGCGCGGTCGCGGTCGCGGCCGACGGTGAGTTCGTCGTCGCCGAGCGCGAGGTCCTCACCCGGGTCGACACCGCCGGCCGCCGCACCGAGCTCGCCCGCGTTCTGCCGCCCGGCGTGCGGAGCAGGCTCAACGACGGAGCCGTGGACCCAGCCGGGCGCTTCCTGATCGGCAGCATGGCGCTGGACGACCGGAAGGGCCAGGACGTGCTGGTCCGCCTCGACGGCACGGCCTGCGTCCCCCTCGACGAGGACCTGACCCTGTCGAACGGCCTGGCCTGGAGCCCCTCGGGCGACCGCCTGTACAGCATCGACAGCGTCCCGCACGTGGTGTGGGAGCGCGACTACGACCCGGTCACCGGCCGGACCGGGCCGCGGCGGGAGCTGTTCCGGCTCGCCGACGGCATGCCCGACGGGATGTGCGCCGACGCCGAGGGCAACCTGTGGATCGCCGTCTTCGGGGGCGGCCGGGTCGAGTGCCGCGATCCCGGCGGGCGCCTGCTCGCCGTCGTCGAGGTCGGCGCGCCTGACGTCACCTGCCCGGCCTTCGCCGGGCCGGATCTCGACGTCCTCGTCATCACCACGTCCGCCAGTGGCGTCGATGTGGCCGAACACCCGGGGTCCGGGCACTTGTTCACCGCCAGGGTCGGCGTACGCGGCCTGGCGACGCCCTACTGGGTGCCGCCCCGATCATGAGCCTCGACCTCCGCCGGGGAGACCGCGCCCTGCTCCCCGTCGTTTCCTTCGGCCCAGGCGCGCGGTAGGGGCGGCACGTGCGCGCACTGGTCATCACCGGCCCCGGCAGGGCCGAGGTCAAGGACGTCGAGCCGCCGGTCGCCGCGCCGGGGCAGGTGGTCGTGGACGTCGAGCGGGTCGGCGTCTGCGGCACCGACGTGGAGCTGTTCACCGGCGAGATGAGCTACCTGCACTCCGGCGACGCCCGGTATCCGCTGCGTCCCGGCCACGAGTGGTGCGGCGTCGTCACGGCGCTCGGCGAGGGCGTGGACCCCGGCTGGCTGGGCCGCCGCGTCACCGGCGACACCCAGCTCGGCTGCCGTCGCTGCGGCCTCTGCCGCGACGGCCTTCACCACGTCTGCCCCGACCGGGCCGAGATCGGCATCCGCAAGAACTTCCCCGGGGGGCTGGCCGAGCGGCTGGCCGTACCGGCGTGGGCCCTGCACGCGCTGCCGGAGACGATCGACGCGACGACGGGCGCGCTCGTCGAACCCGGCGGCAACGCCCTGCGCGCGGTGCGCGGCGCCGCCGCCGGACCCGGCGACCGGCTGCTGGTGCTGGGCACGGGCACGATCGGCCTGCTCGTCGCGCTGCTCGCACGGGCGCGGGGCACCGAGGTGCACCTGCTGGGCCGCGACGAGCCCACGCTGGGGCTGGCCCGTGATCTCGGCTTCGCGGGCGTCTGGACCCGCGCCTCACTCCCGTCCCTGCCGTGGCACGCCGTCGTCGACGCCTCCAACGCGGCCGACCTCCCGGCACTCGCGTTCGACCTGGTCAGGCCGGGTGGCCGGGTAGTCTGTATCGGTCTCGCGGGGTCCCCCAGCCGCATCGACACCCGCGACCTCGCGTTCAAGGACGTCACCGCCGTGGGCGTGCTCGGCGGCTCGGCCGGTCTGGCCGGGACCATCGAGGCGTACGCGGACGGATCGGTCGACGCCCGCCCGCTCGTGGCCGCCACCGTGGGCCTGGACGACGTCGCCGGCGTGCTGGCGGGACGCCGCCCGGCCGGCGCGGGTCCCGGCCCGAAGATCCACATCGACCCCCGGCGATAGAGGCGCACCGGCGTCTCCTGGACGGAAGCGTTGAGATCATGAGCCTTTCCGATGCCGAGGCGCAGGCCCGGCCGCGACGGCCGAGACCGTCCGACCCCGCCGTTCTGGCGGCGGTGGAGACCGCCGTGCCGGGGATCGTCCGGGCCCGGGCCAGTGACCGGCTCGGCATGGCCCACGACGCCTCGCACTACCTGCTGACCCCGCAGGCCGTACTCGTGCCGGAGAGCGCCGCGCAGGTGGCGGCGCTGATGCGGACCGGCCTGCCGCTGACCTTCCGGTCCGGCGGCACCAGCCTGAGCGGGCAGGGCGTGAGCGAGCACCTGCTCGTCGACACCCGCAGGCACTTCAGGAGCGTCGAGGTGCTCGACGGCGGCGCCCGCGTCCGGGTGCAGCCCGGCGCCGTGCTGCGGCAGGTCAACGCCCGGCTCGCCGCGTACGGCCGCAAGCTTGGCCCCGACCCGGCCAGCGAGTCGGCGTGCACGATCGGCGGGGTCGTCGCCAACAACTCCAGCGGGATGACCTGCGGCACCCACGCCAACACGTACCGGACACTGGAGTCGCTGGTCCTCGTGCTGCCCAGCGGGACCGTCCTCGACACCGGCGCGCCCGACGCCGACGCGCGCCTGCGCGCCCTCGAACCCGCCCTGGCCGAGGGCCTGGTGCGGCTGCGCGACCGCGTCCGCGGCAACCCGGACTCGGTAGGCCGGATCGAGGCGCAGTTCTCCCTCAAGAACACGATGGGCTACGGCCTCAACAGCTTCCTCGACCACGACTCGCCGGCCCAGATCCTCGCCCATCTCGTGGTGGGCAGCGAGGGCACGCTCGCGTTCGTCGCGGAGGCCGTCCTGCGGACCGTGCCGGCGCACCGCCTCGCCGCGACCGGCCTGGTCGTCTTCCCGGCCCTTCGGGAGGCGATGGCGGCGGTGCCGGAGATCGTCGCCGCAGGGCCGGCCGCCGTCGAGCTGCTCGACGCGGAGTCGCTGCGGGTGGCCGCGACCGACCCGTACGCCGACGACGTCCTGCGCACCATGGAGGTGCGCGATCACGCGGCGCTGCTGGTGGAGTGGCAGGAGTCCGACCCCGCGCCGCTCGCCGCACGCGAGCGGGAGGCCGCGCGGGTCTTCGCCCGGCTGGACCTCGCCGCGCCCGCCCGCCTCAGCGGGGACACCGCCGGGCGGGCGGCCCTGTGGCGGATCCGCAAGAACCTGTACGCCGCGGTCGCCGGCGCCCGGCCCAGCGGCACGACGGCGTTGCTGGAGGACGTGGCGGTCCCGGTGCCCGCCCTGGCCGATCTCTGCGACGACCTCGCGGAGCTGTTCTCCAGGCACGGCTACGAGCGCAGTGTGATCTTCGGGCACGCCAAGGACGGCAACCTGCACTTCATGCTCAACGAGCGGTTCGACACGGACCTCGACCGCTACGAGGAGTTCACCGAGGAGATGGTCGCCGCCGTGCTCGGCCGAGGCGGCACCCTCAAGGCCGAGCACGGCACCGGACGGGTCATGGCGCCCTTCGTGCGCCGCCAGTACGGCGACGAGCTGTACGACGTCATGCGCGAGGTCAAGCGACTGTGCGACCCCGCCGGCACCCTCAACCCCGGCGTCGTGCTGACCGACGACCCGCGGGCGCACCTGCGCGACCTCAAGACCGTCGTCACCGTCGAGCCCGAGGTCGACCGGTGCGTGGAGTGCGGCTACTGCGAGCCGGTGTGCCCGAGCCGGGACCTCACCACGACCCCGCGCCAGCGCATCGTGCTGCGCCGCGAGATCGCCGCGGCCCGGGCGGCGGGCGACCACGCGCTCGCGCGGCGGCTGGAGGAGGAGTACGACTACGACGCCGTCGACACCTGCGCCGTCGACGGCATGTGCGCCACGGCCTGTCCCGTGCTGATCAACACCGGCGACCTCACCAAGCGCCTGCGCGGCGAACGGCACGGGCGTGCGGCGCGGGCGGGCTGGAAGACCGCCGCCAGGCACTGGGGCGCGGTGACCCGCGCCATGGACCTCGCCATGGACGCGGCCGCCGCGGCCCCGGCCGGGCTCGTGGAGGGAGCGAGCCGGGCGGCCCGCGCGGTGGCCGGCCCCGACGCCGTCCCCCAGTGGAGCCGCGACCTGCCGCGCGGCGGCACGCCCCGGCGCGCCGCGCCGATCCCGGACGCCGACGCGGTGTACGTGCCGTCCTGCCTGAACACCCTGTTCGCCCCCGCCGACGGCGGTCCCGGCGTCATGGCCGCCCTGCGGCGGCTCGCGGAGCGGGCCGGCCTGCGGCTGCACGTGCCCGAGGGCGTCGAGAGCCTGTGCTGCGGCACACCGTGGTCCTCCAAGGGCTTCGGCGAGGGTTACGAGGTGATGGGCCGCCGGGTGCGGGAGACCCTGCTGAGCGCGACCCGCGGCGGCCGGCTCCCGGTGGTCAGCGACGCCGCCTCCTGCACGGAGGGGTTCGAACGGCTCGTGGCCGCCGCCTCCCCCGCCGTACGGGTGCTCGACGCGGTGACCTTCGTGGCCGAGCACGTCCTGCCGCGGCTGCCGCAGCCGGCGGAGGGCCGCAGGCTGGCCTCGCTGGCCCTGCATCCGACCTGCTCGTCCACCCGGCTCGGCCTCGACGCCGCCGTCGCCGAGATCGCCGGGGTGGTGGCGAAGGAGGTCGTCGTCCCCGAGGGCTGGCAGTGCTGTGCCTTCGCCGGCGACCGGGGCATGCTGCATCCGGAGCTGACCGCCTCCGCCACCCGCGCCGAGGCCGCCTCCGTGGCCGAGGGCGGCTTCGCCGCGCACGCGTCGGTCAACCGCACGTGCGAGATCGGCATGACCCGTGCCACCGGCGAGACCTACCATCACCTGCTGGAGCTGCTCGACGAGGTCACGGGCGGGGGCACGGGGACGCCCGGCTCTGCGGTAACTTGACCCTCCATGCGGGGATATATCACCACTAGCCGCCTCCGCAGAGGGGCTCCGACGACGGGCGGGCTCCGGTGCGCCTGACCCCTTCGGAGCGGGACCGGTTGCTGATCTTCACCACGGCCGAACTGGCCCGTGCCCGCCGCGCCCGCGGCCTGCGGCTGAACGTCCCCGAGGCGACCGCGATCATCGCCGACACGGTCTGCGAGGCGGCCCGCGACGGCAGGCGGCTGGCCGAGGCGATCCGGGCCGCCCGGGAGGTGCTCGGCCCCGCCGACGTGCTGCCGGGGGTGCCCGACGTGGTCACCGAGGTGCAGGTGGAGGCCGTCTTCGACGACGGCACCCGGCTCGCGGTGGTCACCGACCCCTTCGGCGGCGGCTCCCTCGGCGACGACGCTCCCGGAGCCGTCGTGCTCGGGCCCGGGGACGGCTACGACCCGCCCGCCGCCTCCGTACGGCTGCGCGTACGCAACACCGCGCCGGTGCCGATCTCGGTGACCTCGCACTTCCACTTCTTCGAGGTCAACCCGCGCCTGGCGTTCGACCGGGCCGCGGCGTACGGCACCCGCCTGGCCGTACCCGCGGGGTCGTCCGTACGCTTCGATCCCGGAGCGACCCGGGAGGTCGAGCTGGTGCCGATCGGCGGCGCCCGGGTGGCGATCGGGTTCGCCGGGCTGGTCGACGGCCCGCTGGACGCGCCCGGCGCCAAGGAGGCCGCCCTCGCGAAGGCCCGGGCGTGCGGCTATCTCACGGAGACGTCATGAACGACCGGGGACGGGGATACGTCGCCGCGCACGGCCCGCGGGCGGGCGACCGCGTCCGGCTCGGCGACACCGGCCTCGTGGTCGAGGTCGAGGGCGACGCGCAGCGGCCCGGCGAGGAGTTCCTCGCGGGCTTCGGCAAGACGGCCCGCGACGGCCTGCACCTGAAGGCCGCGCCGGTCCGCGAGACCTGCGACGTGGTGATCAGCAACGTCGTCGTCGTCGACGCGGTGCTGGGCGTGCGCAAGGTGTCGATCGGCATCCGCGCCGGGCGGATCGCGGCGGTGGGCCGGGCCGGCAACCCCGACACCCTCGACGGCGTGGACGTCGTGGTGGGCACCGGCACCGCCATCGTCTCCGGCGAGGGACTCATCGCGACCGCCGGGGCAGTCGACACGCACGTCCACCTCCTGTCGCCGCGGATCATGGAGGCCTCGCTCGCCTCCGGCGTCACGACGATCATCGGCCAGGAGTTCGGGCCGGTGTGGGGCGTCGGCGTGAACTCCCCCTGGGCCCTGCGGCACGCCTTCAACGCGTTCGACGCCTGGCCCGTCAACATCGGCTTCCTCGCCCGCGGCTCCTCCTCGGGCGACGGCCCGCTGACCGAGGCGCTGGCCGAGGGCGGGGCCTGCGGCTTCAAGGTCCACGAGGACATGGGCGCGCACGCCCGCGCGCTCGACACCGCGCTGCGGGTCGCCGAGGAGTACGACGTGCAGGTCGCCCTGCACACCGACGGCCTCAACGAGTGCCTGTCGGTCGACGACACGCTCGCCGTGCTGGAGGGGCGCACCGTCCATGCCTTTCACATCGAGGGCTGCGGCGGCGGGCACGTCCCGGACGTGCTGCGGCTGGCGGGCGTCCCGAACGTGATCGGCTCCTCCACGAACCCCACGCTGCCCTTCGGCAGGGACGCGCTCGCCGAGCACTTCGACATGATCGTCTCCTGTCACGGGCTGAAGACGGACCTGCCCGGTGACGCCGCCCTGGCCCGCGACCGCATCCGCGCCGGCACGATGGGCGCCGAGGACGTGCTGCACGACCTCGGGCTCATCGGGATCACCTCCTCCGACGCGCAGGGCATGGGCCGGGCCGGGGAGACCGTGCGGCGCACGTTCGCGATGGCGGCCAAGATGAAGGCCGAGCGCGGCCCGCTGGACGGCGACCCGGCCGGGCACGACAACGCCCGCGTGCTGCGGTACATCGCCAAGCTCACGATCAACCCGGCGATCGCGCACGGGCTGGCGCACGAGATCGGCTCGATCGAGCCCGGCAAGCTCGCCGACATCGTGCTGTGGCGGCCGGAGTTCTTCGGCGCCAAGCCGCAGCTCGTGCTCAAGGCCGGGTTCCCGGCGTACGGGGTGGTGGGCGACCCCAACGCCGCCACCAGCCACAGCGAGCCGCTGGTCCTCGGCCCGCAGTTGGGGGCGCACGGCGGGACGGCGGCCGACCTGTCGGTGGCCTTCGTCTCCGGCGCGGCGGCGGCCACGGCCACCCCCGCGCACGCCGGGTCCGCGCACCGGCCGGGCGACGGCCTGCCCACCCGCCGGGCCCGCGTCGGCGTACGCGGCACCCGGGGCATCGGCCCCGCCGCGATGGTGCGCAACGCCCGCACCGGCGAGGTGCGTGTCGACCCCGGCACCGGGCAGGTGAGCCTCGACGGCGAGCCGCTGAGCTCGCCTCCGGCGCAGTCCGTCCCGCTCAGCCGTCTGTACTTCCTGTGACGGCGCCCTTACTGACGGCGCCCTTTCTGAGGGCCCCCCGCCCGGCCGCCGCGAGCCGGGCGGGTATCGTCGCAGGCCGAACGGTATGGACTGAAACGGACGGGAGTCGCCGATGAAGCTCATGAGGGCACGGGAGGTGCCGGGCCGGGTCGCCACGGGCGCGTACGTCCTGCACTCCGGCGTGGAGAAGTGGAACGGCGACGAGGAGCAGGCCGCCGGGCTCCACGGCATGGCCGCCGCCGCCTTCCCGTTCCTGAAGTCCGTTCCGCCCCGCCGGTTCCTCAAGCTGCTGTCCGCGGCCGAGATCGCGACGGGCGTCGCGCTCCTGGCGCCGGTCGTGCCGGCCGCGGTCGCCGGGGCCGCGCTCACCGGTTTCTCCGGCGGCCTGGTCGCGCTCTACCTGCGTACGCCCGCCCTGCGCAAGCCGGGCAGCATCTGGCCGAGCCAGGCCGGCATCGGCGTCAGCAAGGACGTGTGGATGCTGGGCGTCGGTCTCGGGCTGCTCACCGACGCCGCGAGCCGGCGGCGCGGCGACTGACCGTCAGACATCCGCCGGGCGGGCCCGGAGGATGCGCGACAACAGGGCCGTCATCTGCTCGCGCTCGGCGGGACCGAGGCAGGCGAACCACTCCCGCTCCCTGCGGGTCTGCTCGGCGAATGCCTCGCGCACGGCCGCCTCGCCCTCCGGGGTGAGCGCGACCACGACCGCGCGGCCGTCCTCCGGCACCGGCCGCCGTTCGACCAGCCCGCCGCGTTCCAGGGTGTTGACGGCGTTGGTCACCGCGGACCGCGACATGGCCGAGATCTCGGCGAGCCGTACGGGCTGGGTGGGGCCGAGCAGCCAGAGTTTGAACATCAGCCGGAACCCGGGCAGCGTCAGGCCGCGCGGCCGGTGGATCCGGGTCTCCAGGTCGGTGACCAGCAGGTAGGCGAGCTGGAGCAGGTGGTAGGCCAGCGCGAACGCCTCGGCGTCGGCCGGAGGCGACATGGCCGCCAGGCGCTCGCGCGCGTACGCGGCGTACCGCAGGTCCGGCGGCACGTCCATGCCGAGGTCGGGCCGGGTGTCGGGCTCGCTGTTCACCCGTCAAGTCTTGCGCAGCCGCACCGGCGGCCGTGAGTATTGTTACGGCCGTAACAACTCCTCGTACTCCCCGGAGGCACCCGTGCACATCGTCATCGCCGGAGCGGGCATCGGCGGGCTGACCGCCGCGCTGAGCCTGCACGCGGCCGGGTTCGAGGACGTGACCGTGCACGAGGCCGCCCCCGAGATCCGGCCGCTGGGCGTCGGGATCAACCTCCTCCCCCACGCCGTGCGAGAGCTGACCGAGCTGGGCCTGGCCGACCGGCTGGCCGAGATCGGCGTCGCCACGGCCGAGCTGGCCTACTTCAACCGGTACGGCACGCCGATCTGGTCCGAGCCCCGGGGCCTGGCCGCGGGCTACGCCTGGCCGCAGTACTCCGTCCACCGGGGGACGCTGCAGATGCTCCTGCTTGAGGCGGTGGTCGAGCGGCTGGGCCCGGACGCCGTACGGACCGGCAGCCGGATCACCGGCCCCGGCGACGAGGACCTGCTGATCGGCGCGGACGGGATCCACTCGGCCGTCCGCGCCCACCTGTACCCGGGCGAGGGCCCGCCGCCGTGGAACGGCCTGGTCCTGTGGCGGGGCGTCACCTACGGCGAGCCGTTCCTGACCGGTCGATCCATGATCATGGCCGGGGACGGCACGCAGAAGTTCGTCGCCTACCCGATCGAGACCGGCGAACGCACGCTGATCAACTGGATCGCCGAACGCCCGCTGGACGGCGAGGCCCCGGACCGGGGGAACTGGAACCGCCCCGCCGACCTCGCCGAGATCGGCAGGCACTTCGCCGACTGGCGCTTCGACTGGCTCGACGTGCCGGGGATCATCGCCGGGGCCGAGAACGCGTACGAGTACCCGATGGTGGACCGCGATCCGCTCCCCCGCTGGACCTTCGACGGCGTCACGCTGCTCGGCGACGCCGCGCACGCGATGTACCCGATCGGCTCCAACGGCGCCTCCCAGGCGATCATCGACGCCCGGGTGCTGGCGTACGCCCTCGCGCGGGGCGACCTCGCGGCGTACGAGGAGATGCGCCGCCCGGCCACGACGGCGCTGCAGCTGTCCAACCGGGAGATGGGCCCGGAGGTCGTCATGAAGCTCGCCCACGAGCGGGCGCCCGGCGGGTTCGACGACATCGAGCAGGTCATCCCCCTCGCCGAACGCGCGGAGATCGCCGCGTCCTACAAGCGCACGGCCGGGTTCGACCCCGCCTCGCTCAGCGAACGCTCCTCGTGGAGCGTCGATCGGAGTGCCGTCTCGTGAACCTGGAACCGCTCGCCACGTTCCACGTGGAGCTCGACCCCGTGCTCGACCTCGGCGGCTCGCAGTGGGGGCACCGCCGTGTGATCAACATCGTGGGCGGCACCTTCGAGGGCCCCCGCCTGTCGGGCGAGGTGCTGCCCGGCGGGGCCGACTGGCAGGTCGTGCACGCCGACGGCATGATCAGCATCGACACCCGCTACACGCTGCGCACCCACGACGGCGCGTACGTCTACATCACCACGAGCGGAGTCCGGCACGGCGCCCCCGAGGTGCTCGGCCGTCTCGCGCGCGGCGAGGACGTGGACCCGGCGGAGTACTACTTCCGGCTGTTCTGCCGCTTCGAGACCGGCGATGATCGGTATCTGTGGCTCAACCGCACTCTCGCCGTGGCCTCGGCGGCCCGTGCGGCCACCGCCGTACGTTACGAGGCCTACGCCCTGACCTGACCTCGCCCCGAGGAGCCCTCATGCCGAAGCTCGACCGCCCCCCGCTTCCGGTCACCGTCGAGCACGACACCCCCATGCCGATGCGGGACGGCACCGTCCTGCGCGGCACCGTCCACCGTCCGGCGGAGGGCGGCCCGTTCCCCGCCCTGCTCGTGCGCACGCCGTACGGCGAGGACTCGTTCCGGACGGAGCCGGTGACGCCCGCGCTGCGGGCCGGGTTCGCCGTGGTGCTACAGCACTGCCGGGGGCGCGGGAGCAGCGACGGCGAGTTCCGGCCGTGGGTGGACGAGGGCGCCGACGGCCACGACACGATCGCCTGGATCACCGCGCAGCCCTGGTCGAACGGCGAGGTCGTGATGAGCGGTATGTCCTACCTCGCCGGATGCGCGCTACAGGCGGCGGCGACCCGCCCGGCGGGGCTCAAGGCCGTGATCGCCTCGATGACGCCGCACGACTTCCACGACGGCCTCAAGTATCACGGCGGGGCCTTCGCCCTCGGTTCGGCCCTGAACTGGGGCGCGTTCCAGGCGCTGCTCACGCTGCAGCACGCCGCGGAGGCGGGCGAGGACGCCGGCGCGGGGTTCGCCGCGGTCCTTCCGATCCTGGGCGACCAGGACGCCGCGGCGCGCACCCTGCCGCTGGCCGACATCCCCGGCATCCCCTGGTGGCGCGACTGGACCTCGCACGTGGAGCGCGACGCGTACTGGGAGGGCCTGGCCGAGACCCTGCGCCATGACCGGATCGAGGTGCCGGTCATGCACGTGGCGGGCTGGTTCGACCTCTTCCTCGGCGGGACGCTGGAGAACCACCGCCGCCTGGGCGGCCCTCTGGTGATCGGTCCCTGGTCCCACCTCGCGCCCGGCGCCGCGGGCACCGGGCGGCTGTTCTTCGGCGGCGCCGCCTCCGCCCAGGCGATCCGACTGGAGCAGCGGCAGCTCGCGTTCCTGAAGGGCGAGGACACCGGCCCCGCCGTGAAGATCTTCGTGATGGGCGACGACGTCTGGCGGGACGAGGAGGCCTGGCCGCTGGAGCGCGCCGTCGAGACTCCTTACTTCCTGCACACCGGCGGCCTGCTCTCCCCCGAGCCGCCCTCGGCGCACGAGCCGGCGACCTTCACCTTCGACCCGCGCGACCCGGTGCCCACGGTCGGCGGCCCGACCCTGCTGCCCGACGTCACAAATGTCGGCCCCCAGGACCAGCGCGACGTGGAGCGACGGCCCGACGTGCTCTGCTACTCGACCGAGGTGCTCGCCTCCGACGTCGAGGTCACCGGCCCGGTCACGGTGACCCTGCACGCGGAGACCTCCGCGGCCTCGACCGACTGGACGGCCAAGCTCGTGGACGTGTATCCGGACGGCCGTGCCATGAGCGTGATCGATGGCATCGTCCGAGTTTCCGAGCCGTCCGGGACGTTCCTGATCGATCTGGTCGCCACCAGCCAGGTCTTCAAGGCCGGCCACCGGATCCGGGTGGAGGTCTCCAGCTCCAACTTCCCGCGCTTCGACCGCAACCCCGGCACCGGCCGTACGGACGCGACCGAGGCCGACGTGGTCGTCCAGCACCAGAAGGTCTACCCCGACTCGTACATCACGCTGCCGATCGTCCCCCGCTGACCCCGGTCGTCCGCCCTCCCCGAGGTCGGCCTCCCGCCCGTCCACCACGTGGCAGCGGGCGATCCCGTCGTGCCGGACGGGTTGATTGTCAGGACGGCAGGAACGAGCCGGGCTTGCCACGAGACCACCGACTCCTCCCGGACACGTCTGCGGCCGGGTCGGCGAGCATGGCCGGCCGAGCGGCCACGCCCATCTGGCCGTGCAACACCCCGTGGTCCAGCCACCGCCGTACGTTCATCACGAACCCGTCCAGGTCGGCCTCCCGCGTCGGACATCCGTTGTAATTAGAATGTGACGATAAGTTACTTGTCGCAATGTTAGCAATTTTTTCTACTTAAAGAATGACTGGGCAAGCGGAGGAGACCCTCCCAGGGGAAGATCGAAAAACGGTCCCCCCCATCGCCGAGAAAACGGCGGGTGAAGAGCATGCACGACAATCCCGCCTTTCGCGCTTATATACGAAGTACCGGACGAAGGGCCGAACAACGACCGCACGCGCACCATGGGAGTTGTGGATCGCGCTTGCGACCGGAATAGTCACGATCAGCGGCGCGGTGATCACCTACGCCTCGATCCGGGCCGACTCCCAGGCTGTGGACGCCGACCGGCAGGCGGTCGTGGAGACCGTACAGGCACAGTCGAGCCGCGTGGTCGCCGACGCGCGCAGCCGCGCTGAGGGCAGCCAGATAGCGCAATACCGGGTCATGAACGCACAGGCGGACGCGGTCGAGGCGGCCGATCCGGCGCAGGCACGCCTGCTGCGCATGCTTGCGGATGGAGTCCTGGCCGCCGAGTGGATCGACGTGCGTTACCGCACCGGCACGGGTGCTGCCTCAACCTGGAACCACGACATGCGCCGGGACGCCCTAATTCGTGTGAACGAATACATATCGGTCCCACAGGGTCAACCGGATCTCACCGCACGGCGCGCCGACAGCCTGCACGACCTCGCGAATGAGCTGACGCTGTACGTCGTGATGTCGATCCTGATCGTCGTGGTTCTGACGGTCGCGCGGCTCGTGCCGTCACGGCGCTGGCGGCCGGCCGTGTTCGCAACGGCGGTGGCGAGCTATGTCGCCTTGCTCGTCCTCGCGGTCCCGCCGGCGTTGGCCTCGATCTGAGGCGGGTCGATGGAGATCAATCTGGAGCCGCCGGAGGTCGAGGACCTCAACACGCCGTACAAGCGCCGTCTCTCGCTGGCCGTGGTCCTTATCGCGCTGGCCGGCGGCATTCTCGGTTATCTCGCGAGCGACGCGGGCGCGCGCGAGGACCGCACGATGCGCGACGCCCAGCGTGCCGCCATCGCCGCGATGAGCGAGCAGATGACGGTCGAGGCGGCTGTCTCGGAGAACAGGGCGAATCTGGGCACCGTCAGCACCTTGAAGCGCCGGCACGACCTGGACGCGGTCCGGGCAGAGCTGCTGCTGAGACGCGAGGAGTCGGCGGCCGCCGCCCGGTGGGACCAGGCGTACTCCCATGTGCAGAGTGTGTCCGTGCTGTCCTCGGGGACGTACGCCAATCGCCTGGACATGCTCTATTCCGACCGCTACGTCGGCGCGAACCGCGCGACGCTCAATCAACAGGCCGCGCAGGAGACCGCGTCCGAATGGGGCGACAAGAACAACACCTACGTCGGGGGGATCACTCTGCTGGCGGTGGCGCTCACCCTGCTCGGCCTGTCGCTCACCGTGAGCGTGTCCACCCGCCGCTACCTCGTCTGGCCGGCAGGCGTCCTCACAGTCGCCTGCTTTGCCGCCTCCGTGGTGGCCGTAGTCACTCCGCCGGACATGACCCCGAAAGAGGTCATCGGCGCAGTCGCGGAAGGTGATCGCCTCGCGTCGCTGCGAAACTTCGAAGGAGCGGTCAAGGCGTACGACCGGGCCATCGCCGTGAAGGACGACTACGCGACGGCGTACGAGCATCGCTCGTCCGCGCGGGTCCTGGCCGCCAGTCCGGAGAGGTTCACCTCCAGCTACGTCTTCAGCTCCGCCCCGCGAAGCGCCTGGGTGGCCTCCGCCGCGGACCTCACCCGGGCGCTCGAACTCGGCGGCGAGCGCTATGTGGTGCTCCTCAATCTCGGAGCGGTCAACATCCACTTGGCCGATCACAAGAAGTCGGAGGAGTACACCAGGCGCGCCATCGCGCTCAACCCCGGGCCTCCGCTGCCCTGGCTGAACCTGCTGACGGCCCTGACGGGCCAGGGCAAACCTGCCGACGCGCGGCGGCTGGCCGTCGATGTGATCAAGAGGATCAAGGCTCGGCCGGACCCCGCCGAGCGATTGGAGCTCTACGCGGCGGGACGCACCGCACTGGACGTCGTCGCGACCCAGCGCGACGACGTGCGTCCCCTGGTCGCCGAACTGCAGGGCGAGCTGGTCCGAGCACAGGCCGAGGAACTGGCCCCGAGGGCCCAGCCCGCGCCCATCGCGGCCGTCTCACGGCTCAAGGTGGTCGCGCAGGGGGCGCGAGTCGTCGCCGACTACACCTACCGCAACCTGCCCAAGCGGGCACAGATCGGCATGGTTGCCTACTATCGACCGAGCTCAGTCGATGAATGGACACAGCGGTCCGACATGACGCAAATTATCCCTTCGCCACTGGAGAAGTCCGCGGGGCAGGCGACGTGGGTAATGCTCGATCGAAGCTGTCCGGCGTCGGGAGAGTACCGAGTCGATCTCTACTCGGGCTCACGGCGGCTCGCGTCGGCCACCACCGCGATGTCGACCGTCGACACCGAACGCCTGATGCCGCACAACGACTGGATCGGCGGGATCATGCTGTGCCGTCCGGACAGTTGGAAGTTCGCCGGAGACCTCGCCGGCAGCGCCGAGCTCACCTCACCCGACGATCGACAGTGGTTGAGCATACGGGTCACCACGGTGGAACCCCTCTCCGACGAGCGGGCGCGCACGCGTATGGCAGAGAAGGTCCGCGATGGGTTGATCCGCAGGCTGCCGTCCGGGACCAAGGTCCTTCAGGAGAACGCGGCAGCGTGGTTCGGGGGGATCCAGGGTTCCGGCTGGCATCTGACGATCAACGCCCACGAGCAGGGATACGCATGGGTCGCGATCGACAAGGGCGGCGTCCTCCGCACACTGCTCTCCCGGTTCCCCGCGGGCGAGTCCGGCGAGCTCGACACCCTTGCCAGCTATCTTCAGTTCGGCTGATTCGAAGACATGCGCCCGACCGGCTGCACTCAGGGCGGAGCGTGTCATTGGTGCCGGCACCAAACCGTCTGCCCTAGGTGTTCTGCCCATGGACGTGGGTGACAGCGGAGCAGGATCGGCGACACGCTGTCGATGACCTTGAAAAGGGTGAGGGCCTTCTGGCGTGGTGTGAGTCGACCAAGATTCACATCGCCCGGAGGCCCTCATGCCCCACCGTAACGCCCCGCTGACCGAAACCGGCAGACTCCGGCTCGCGCGTTGCATCGTCGAGGACGGCTGGAGCATCCGCCGCGCGGCCGAACGCTTCCAGGTCTCCCACACCACCGCCGCCCGCTGGGCCCGCCGCTATCGACAACTGGGCCCAGCCGGCATGACCGAACGGTTTTCCCGGCCGCGCCGCAGCCCGGCCCGTACCCCACAGCGGACCGAACGGCGCATCTGCAAGCTCCGCGTCACCCATCGGCTCGGACCCGCCCGAATCGCCGCCCGCCTGGGCCTGGCCCCCTCCACCGTGCACCGGGTACTGGTCCGGTACGGCATGCCGCCCCTGGCTCACCTGGATCGCGCGAGCGGTTCACCTGTCCGCCGCTACGAGCGTGACCGCCCGGGCGAGCTGGTCCACATCGACGTCAAGAAGCTGGGCAACATCCCCGACGGTGACGGTCACCGCGTCCTGGGCCGCGCCGCCGGCGCAACCGCCAGGCCACCCAACCGCCTCGCGCAACGCCCACGGCAACCCCCGCCTGGGCCACGGCTTCCTGCACACGGCACTGGACGACCACTCCCGCCTGGCCTACACCGAGATCCTGGCCGATGAGACCAAGGAAACGGCGACCGCATTCCTCCTGCGTGCCCAGACCTGGTTCGCGGCCCGCACCATCGTCATCGAACGCGTCCTGACCGATAACGGCAGCTGTTACCGCTCCCAGCTGTGGGGCGAGACCTGCGCCCGGCTGGGCATCACCCACAAGCGCACCCGCCCCTACCGCCCGCAAACCAACGGCAAGGTCGAACGCTTCCACCGCACCTTGGCCGACGAATGGGCCTACGCCCGCCCGTACGCCTCAGAAGCCGAACGACGCGCCGCACTTGATCCCTGGCTGCACATGTACAACCATCACCGCGGACACACCGCGTTGAAAGGCCAGCCACCCATCAGCCGCGTCACCAACCTTTCGGAGCAGTACAACTAGGCCCAGCTCGCCCACGAGCTGGGCGTGCGACTGTCAGTCGGGCGCAGCGGACAGTGCTGGGACAAACGCGCTGGCCCAGTCGTTCTCCGCCCCGCTGAAGGGAGAACCGCTTGCCGTGTCCCCGGGCACCCGGCACAGCGGGGCCACGTCACCGCCCGGACGGCGTCACGAGATGTCGTCGAGCAGCGCGTCGGAGGAGTCGACCGTGGCGGCTGCCCGGAGCCAAGCGGCCAGCCGGTCGAAGTCATGACATTTCCGGATCTTCTCGGAAACGTCCTCGGACACCTCGATGCCTCGGGCCGACAGGACCGTCAGGATCGCCTCAGCCTGTCCTTCGGCCTTGCCCTCCGCCTTGCCTTCGGCCTTGCCCTTGGCGATGTTGTCTCGGGCCCAGTCGCTGAGGTACTCGTACGTCTCGGTCTTCAAGTGCTCCTCCAACCGCAAAGCCCCCTGCCCGGCGGCGGCAGCGCAGCCGGACCACGTCACCGCTCGGACGGCGTCACGAGATGTCGTCGAGCAGCGCGTCGGAGGAGTCGACCGTGGCGGCTGCCCGGAGCCAGGCGGCCAGCCGGTCGAAGTCATGACATTTCCGGATCTTCTCGGAAACGTCCTCGGACACCTCGATGCCTCGGGCCGACAGGACCGTCAGGATCGCCTCGGCCTGTCCTTCGGCCTTGCCCTTGGCGATGTTGTCTCGGGCCCAGTCGCTGAGGTACTCGTATGTTTCGGTCTTCAAGTGCTCCTCCAAGTGATCCCAGACCTCTCGAGGCAGCGCCGCACGAACCATGTCAGCGTACATACCCCCCAGGTCACGGTCGAGATTGTGCAGCGCGGCGAACAGGGCGTTGAGGATGTCGGGGCCCTCCGGCGTGGCGGCGTGGTGAATCGCCGAGAGCACCGCGAGTTCGATGTCCTCGGCCGCCTGGCCGGGGTCGGTGATGACGGGCACCTCGTTCGGGCCGGCGACCAGCGGTTTCAACACCAGCCCGGGATGGCCCAGCTCGATCGGACGGGCGCACCAGCGGGCGACCGACGCTTCGGGGCACACGACCAGCAAGATGACCGGGCATTCGAGGCGGGTACGCAGGCTGACGAGGTACATCGGCCAGGACCAGATCTTGCCGGGGTCCGGGCCACGCTGAACTTCCACGATCACGGCGAGAACGGGCTGGGGATCGGCCTCCGGCCGTTTACGACGGAACACGATGACCGAGTCGGCGCGACGTTCAGTAGGTGTGACCTGGGTGAGATCGGCCGATTCGAGGCCCGCGTAGTCGTAGTCGGGCAGCTGCACTCGCAGGGACCGGGTAAGCAGGTCGGCGGCGAGGTCGGGTCGTTCACAGAACAGGCGGACGAGGGCTTCGTGTTCGGCTAGTGCCACTGCGTGACCGTATCGACGCCACATCGGACGACGAGGTCACTATAACGTTCTGTAATTCTTTCGTTACCCTCCGTCTCGCCGGAACGCCGACTGCTACTGCGGGGCGGGTGAAGAGAGCTCGGAAGCTAGATGTACCAGCAGGCCCATGGGCCTACCTGGAATCGAACCAGGTGAGAAGGAAGCCTCCGAATGGCCTCACCCGCCGAGCGCAAGGAAAGCGGAAGAGCTAGAACCAGCCCGGCGCCCTCACGGGCAGACCGGATCCAAGAGAGGTGAGAAGGAAGCCCTTCCATGGCCTTGCGATCATCAAGATATCAGGCGGGGATCAGCTCGTGCAGGGTGGCGGGCGTGTAGACCCGCGCCCCTTCGGGAAGATCGGTGGGCGCCTCGAGCCCGATGTACGTGACCTGCCCGCCACCGTGAGACGCGGTGGACACGGAGGACTTGGCCCCGAGCAGGCCGGCCAGGTAACCGACGCCGAGGTAGTCCCGCTCCACGATCGAGCGCACGAGCAGCGACGTGGTCACCCGGTTGCCCTCCACCTGGTTGAACCCCGGACGGCCGGACAGGTAGAGGTGCAACCATTTCACCCGCCACGCGCCGTCCTCCCCTCGCAGGAACACGAGCGGGAGCGCGACGCGGCCGGACCCGCGCAGGTCCGACTTCATCCGGACCGTACGCGGCTCGAACGGCCTGCCCTCCTGCTCGGCGTCCCTGGTCATGTAGCCGAAGAACGCCTCGGCGGCCTCGTCGAACGGCTCCCCCGCGTAGATGTGGACCTGCGGGATGATGATCGGCTTGGTCGCCCCGGCGAGACGTACGTCGATGAACTCCGAGGCACCGTCGGATGCCGCGGTGAGGTCGCCCGAATAGGTCGCGAAGCCGTTCGTGTAGGACGTCCACGAGATGTGCCTCGGGTTGTCGTACGTGGCGTCGAGCATGAGCGCGGACAGGTCGTAGTCGGTGCGCCTCTCGCGCTGCCGCCAGTGCACGAAGAACCGGAGCAGCTCACCGTCCACGGCCGACAGCGAACCGCGGGGCAGCATCCCCAGCCCGGGCGCGACGGCCTTGCCCGACAGGGGCAGCGCCACGTCGAGTACGGCGGGGTCGACGATCAGCTCGCCGGGGTCGGGCAGGCGGCGGCCGATCTCCTCGTCGAGGATGGCGAGCGTCCGGTGCAGTGCCTCTTCGTCGAGGGGAGGGCGGGTATCGGGCGTCGTCCACGCTCTGCCGGACCGGTTGGTGAACACCCGGTCCGCGGGGGCGAGCCGGTTCTGCAGGTGCTCCCGCAGGGAGAGCAGTACGCGGCCGGAGGCCCGGGCGGCGGACCTGCCCGCCGCCTCCAGTACGGCCGAGCCGCCGCCCGTGCGCAGCAGGTGGTCGAGGCGGCGCAGCAGTGCGCCGGGCGTGTGCTCCAGCAGCGGGACGGCTTCCTCCGTACGGCCCGCGGCGAGCGCGGCCTCGACGCGACTGCCGAGGCTCGCCGCCCTGCGCACACCCCTGGCCACGTCGAAGACCTGGGCGGCCCGGGGGAACTGCGGATACTCGTGGGGGTGCAGCCGCTCGCCGAGCCGCTTCCACTGCTCCCGGTGGCGGAGCACGTCCCCGTGCTTGGCGGCCGGGACGGTGTCCAGGGCGGCCAGCAGGATGCGGCGTTCGGCGCGGCGGAAGGAGCGCAGCCGGGTGGGTGTGGTCAGGGTGACGTCGCCGCCGGAGCAGGCGGCGGCCAGCCGGAGGACGTCCGTCACGGTGTCGACGAGCAGCGGCCGCCCCGCGGCCAGCCGCGCTTCGTTGACCACCGCCCGGTTCTCGCGTACGGGGATGTGCTCGGGCCGGTCGTCGGCCCCGAAGTCGGCCCCGAAGTCAGCCCCGGAGTCGGCAGCGACGCCGGCGCGGAAGGCGGCCAGCGCGCGCAGAGCCGCCAGGTCCTCGGCGGCGAGCGGCACCTCGGAGCCGGCCAGCGAGAGATAGAGCTCCCGCGCTTCGTCGCGCAGGCTCCCGCCCAGCTCCAGCACGGTCACCCGGTCCTTCGCCAGGGGGATCAGCTCGGCGTGCGCGGCCAGCAGGTCGGCGTACGTGTGCCGGTAGCTCCCGTATCGCGGCAGGTCCAGCAGGTTGAGGACGTCCGGCCGGAGCCGGGCGGCGGCGACCGGGTCGAGCATGGCCTCGCGCAGCAGCCCCGCCCAGAACTCCAGGGTGTCCGGGACGTTGTCCGGGAAGTCGACGAAGTAGGCGTTGTGCTCGACGTGATCGCCGACCAGACGGCGGACCGCGGCCAGAACGCGCACGCCGAGGTCGATCACCTGCTCGCCGGGCAGCCGGGCCAGGCGGGCGAGCAGCGCCGGCGAGCACGTGAACCCCACGCTGAGCAGCGCCGCGTCGAGCTGCCGGGCGGCCACCCCGCCCCAGTCGGACGTCTCGTCCCCCGCGCTGTCGACGGGCACGCGCAGGCGCCGAGCGATGATCAGTTCTTCCACGAACGCACGATATAGGGCGTCCCCAGGCCCATCGCCACCCGAATATCACGCGAGATGGTTGTGCTATACAACAATTTTGGTTGTATGGTCGAACCATGTCGGAGGAGATGCGCCTGCAGGAGGCCGTGGCGAGGTTCGTTCGCGCCTTCGGCCTGCACCAGCCCGACCGGACCCCCTGCGGGCAGCCCATCCCGGTCTCGGAGGCCCATGCCCTGGGCGAGCTGGCCAGGGACGGCGCCCTGCGGCAGCACGACCTCGCTCATCGGCTGCGCCTGGAGAAGAGCACCACCAGCCGCCTGGTCACCCAGCTCATCAAGCGCGGCTGGGCCGAACGCACCCCGACTCCCGACGACGGCCGCGGCGTCCTGGTCCGGCTCACTGCCGACGGCGCCGACGCGGCCGCGCGACTCGCCCGGGCCAGAGCGGATCGCTTCTCCGCCGTCCTCGGCCGCGTCCCCGAACATGAACGCGCGGCGGTGCTGCGCGCCCTCGGCATCCTCACGGAGGCGATGGATGACGCGTGAACACCGGCGCGCCGGGCTGCTCCTGGCCGCTCTGGCGCTGGCAGCGGCCGGCTGCGCACCCTCCGGCCAGGACCACGGGCAGCATCAGACACCGGCCGGGCGTCAGGCGGAGGTCGCCGCCAGGGGCCGCACGGTGATGCCCTTCGACCTGGACCGCACCACACACCGGTTCGGCAAGACGGCGACCGGCGGCGTGCAGACCGTCACCGCCGACGACCCCTCCGACGTACGGCAGATCACCCTCATCCGGCAGCACCTCACCGAGGAAGTGGCCGCCTTCCGCGAGGGCGACTTCGGCGACCCCGCATCCATCCACGGCGACCACATGCCCGGCCTGCACGACCTTCGGGAAGGGCACACCCGCATCGACATCCGCTACACCGACATGCCCGACGGCGCCCGGATCACCTACACCACCGGCGAGCCCACCCTGGTGAAGGCGCTGCACGCCTGGTTCGACGCCCAGGTCTCCGACCACGGCCGGCACGCCGAACACGGATGACGGTGCTCACCACCAGATGAAGTCCGCCGGGACGTGGTCCACCAGCCAGACGCCGTTGGCGCTCACCCTGAACTCGTGCCCTGCCGCGTGCATCCCGGCCGCGTTCACCACGAGCACGACCGGCTTGCCCCTGCGTGCGCCGACGCGGGTGGCGGTCTCCCGGTCCGGGGACAGGTGGACGTGATGGCGGGCCATCGGCCGCAGCCCCTCCGCGCGAATCGCCCCGACGTTCCGGGCGACCGTGCCGTGGTAGAGGACCGGGGGCGGCTCGACCACCGGCAGGTCGAGGTCGACGCGTACCGAGTGTCCCTGGCTGGCCCGGATCCGATCGCCCTCGATCACGTAGCGCCGTTTGTCGTTGCCGTCGACCACCTGCTCCAGCTCGGCCCGCGAGATCGGGAACCCGTGCGAGGCCGCCGCCGTCAGCAGCGCGTCGACGTCCACCCAGCCGTGCGCGTCGAGTTCGATGCCGATGGCCTCGGGCTGGTGGCGCAGATGCCTGGCGAGGTACTTGGAGACCCGCACCAGCCGCCGCTCGTCCATCACCGTCCTCCGGTCCCGCCGTCTCCCCGTCGAGATCACTTTATGGCGTCGGGCATGATCCTGACGTCTGCCGCTTCGAGGGGCTCGAACCGGCCGATCGGTCCATCCCGGCCCGTGAGGGACAGCCGGTAGGCTTCGGACCCTATGGACAGCTCGATCTTGGAGAAGGTCCGCGAGCTCCGCGGACAGGGCCGCTCCCCCAAGCAGATCGCCCGCGCGCTGGGCATGGCGCCGGCGGCGGTCGCGCCGTACATCCGGGCGGTGGCCGAGCAGAAGGGCGGGCAGGCCGCCGAGGCCGAACTCGCGGGGTGCTGGATCAACGCCGGCTGGAGCGAGGGACTGGGCGTGCCGGAAACGACCGGCTGGGCGGACGACGTCCCGGACGGCCAGGAGACCGCGGGCACGGTCAGCGTGGTGGTGGCGCGCAAGCACGGCTGGGACAAGCTGTCGGTCTGCGCCTACCTCGTCGACGTCTACTGCCTGGGCGTCAAGCACACCGTCGGCCCCGACGTGATGAGCGAGGTGGAGCTGCACCGCTTCCTCCCGAAGTGGTTCAGGATCTACACGCACGGCTGGCGGGAGGCGCCGCTCGACCTGGTCCGGCACCTCGTCTTCGGCGCGGTCGACTACGCGCGCGACCTCGGCTTCGAGCCGGCCACGGACGTGGCCGGGGCGGCCGGCCACCTCGGCGCGTGGGAGGACAAGTCGGCCATCGCCTTCGGCAAGGACGGCAAGCCGTTCTACCTCGCGGGCCCGAACGAGGACGTCCGGCACGTCGTGAGGACACTGGAGCGGAGGGTCGGCCCGCCGCCCAACTTCGACTTCTTCGCTCCCATGCCCGAGACGCAGATCTCCCTGGGCGGCCACAGGCTCTCCTGACCCCGCCGACGGCGACTTCCGCTCATCTGTCCGCGAACAGGCGGTCCGCCGGGGCTCCGGACATGCCAGACTCCCAGGCATGGCAGCCTCGGACCGATCAGTGGTCGTCGACATCCGGACGCGCCGGGCCGTGAAGGAGCGCGCCCCGGAAACCCCCGACGGCCCGGACCCGTTGCTGCGCACGGTCTACGGGGTAATTCTCCGCGACGAGCGGCTCGACCAGGACCGCACGCTCGACGACGTGGCGCGGGCGGTGGGCATGTCCAAGCAGTACCTGTCGGAGGTCGAGCGCGGCCGCAAGGAGCCGTCGTCGGAGATGCTGCATTCGGTGTGTGACGCACTCGGTCTGCCGATCGAGCAGCTGCTCACCCGTGCCGTCCGGCGGATCACGGCGTCGCGCCGGCTCGCGGCGCACAGGCCCACCGGCACGCCACGGGTGGAGCTGCTGGCGGCGTGAGCGCTACGACGGCTCGCGGGTGAAGAGCAGCTCGTCGGCCAGGCCGTACTCGACGGCCTCCCGGGCGCTGAAGACCCGGTCCCGGACGGTGTCCTCGTGCAGCCGCGCGACGTCCACTCCGGTGTGACGGCTCAGGATCTCCTCGGTCTGCGCGCGTACGCGCATCACCTCGTCCGCCTGCAGGGTGAGGTCGGAGATGGTGCCCTGGCCCTTCGTGGACGGCTGGTGCAGCAGCACGCGGGAGTGGGCGAGCATGAACCGCCGCCCGGGGGCGCCGGCGGCGAACAGCACCGCGGCCGCGGAGGCCGCCTGGCCCATGCAGTACGTCGCGACCTTCGCGCGGATGAACTGCATGGTGTCGTAGATCGCGAGCATCGCGGTCGACGAGCCGCCCGGGGAGTTGATGTACAGGTTGATCTCCTGGTCCGGGCTCTCCGCCTCCAGGTGGAGCAACTGCGCCATCACGACGTTCGCGACGCCGTCGTCGATCTCGGTGCCGAGGAAGATGATCCGCTCGTTGAGCAGCCTGCTGAAGATATCGAACGACCGCTCCCCCACCGGGGTCTTCTCGACCACGTACGGGATCGTGTACTGGCTCATGACGAGAACCCCATCCGGTTGGAAACGGCGAAGGGCGCGAGGCCGTGGAATGAGCCGACGATCTCGTCGATGATCCCGTAGTCGCGGGCCTGCTCTGCGGTGAACCATCGGTCGCGGTCGCTGTCGGCGGCGATCTCCGCGACCGTGCGTCCCGTCTCGGCCGCGAGGATCTCCTCGGACTGCCGCTTCATGTACTTGAGGTTCTCGGCCTGGATCGAGATGTCGATCGCCGTGCCGCCGATGCCGGCCGACGGCTGATGCATCATGATGCGGCTGTGCGCGAGGCTCATCCGCTTGCCGTGCGTGCCGGAGGCCAGCAGCACCTGGCCCATGCTCGCCGCCAGCCCCAGCGCGACGGTGACGACGTCGTTCGGCACCAGCTTCATCGTGTCGTAGATCGCCAGCCCGGCCAGCACGGACCCTCCCGGCGAATTGATGTACAGGACGATGTCCCGTTCGGAGTCCTCCGAGGCCAGCAACACCATCTCGGCGCACACCCGCTCGGCCATCTCGTCGTCGACCTCTCCGGTCAACAGCAGGGTCCGTTGCTGGAACAGCTTCTCGTTCATCCGATCCCGGTAACCAGTGCTCGATGAAACACTCATGGCGCAGTTGTATCCGCGCAGCCCCGCGACCTGTCGGTATGTCTGCCGAGGGCAGACGCATGGGTCTGGGCGAACGCGGCCGGCGGCGGGTACGCCCTGGTGAGAGGACCTGCCGCTCACACGGCGGGACGCCCGGCGACCGGAGGCGCACCAGACGCGTCACCGGCCGGATGGACCTTTCGCCGGCGTCGTCTCCGACGTCCGGCACGTCCGTCGGAAGGGGATCGCGTGAAGCTCGTCGGCATTCGCGACGGGCGACGGGTGGACGTCGCCGTCCGGATCGGCGACCGGGTCACCCCGATCGCCGAGGTCGGCGACTTCTACGCCGACCTCGGCCGCTGGCTGCCGCAGGCCCGCCGTACGGACGTCGGGCTGCACCCGGTCGCGGAGGCCGAGCTCGCGCCGCCGGTGCCGCCGTGGGCCCGGGTGGTCTGCGTCGGGCTCAACTACCGGTCGCACGCGGCGGTGGGCGGCTTCACCCCGCCACGGCATCCGACCGTCTCCGGCCGCTGGGCCTCGACCCTCACAGTGAGCGGGACTCCCGCTCCGGTGCCGGCCGGTGAGCCCGGCCTGGACTGGGAGGGCGAGGTCGCCGCCGTCGTGGGACGGCGGCTGATCGACGCCGACGAGGCGACCGCCGCGGCGTCCGTGCTCGGCTACGCCGCCTTCAACGACCTCACCGCCCGCGCCGCGCAGAAGCTCACCGCGCAGTGGACGCTGGGCAAGAACGCCGACCGCAGCGGACCCATGGGGCCGCTGGTCACCGCCGACGAGGTGGGCGACCTGGCCGACGGGCTGCGCCTGCGGACCCGGGTCAACGGCGAGACCGTCCAGGACGGGAACACGCGCGACATGATCTTCGGTGTCGGCGAGCTGCTGTCGCTGGTCAGCCATGCGTTCACCCTCCAGCCGGGCGACGTGCTCGCCACCGGCACGCCGGAGGGCGTGGGCTACGTGCGCGACCCGCCGCGCTTCCTGCGGCCGGGGGACGTGGTCGAGGTGGAGATCGACCGGCTCGGCGTGCTGCGCACGCCCATCGTCGGCCCGGAGCAGCGGCCGTGAACGTCCCCGTCCGCATCGCGGGCGGCGGTCCGCGCGGCCGGCGGACGCAGGACACGGACGCAGGACACGGACGCAGGACACGGACGCAGGAGGACACGGACGCAGGAGGACACGGACGCAGGACACCGCGGCCCCACGCCCCGGGCCGCCACCAGCGCCGTGACACGTGCCGTGACCCGAGCGGCGGCCCGGGTCACGGCGGTGCCTCATCCGGCGGGCGTCGCCGCCTTGGGCGATGCGGTGCCCGACGTCGAGGCGGCACCGGCGGGCGAGGCGGCGCCGGCGGGCGAGGCGGCATCCGACGGCGTGGCCGACGGTTTGACGGGTCCCGCCGTCGACGGAGGCGGCGAGGCGTCCGCCGCCGGTGTGGCCGTGTTGGTCGCGCCGGCGGTGGTGAACACCAGCACCCCGGTCGCCACGGCCACCACCGACACGACGGCTGCGGCGGCGTACGTGATCTTCCGCATCAGCCGCCTGCGCTCCTCGCGCCGCCTGGCCTCCTCGCGCCGCATGGCGGCGCGCATACGCTTGACCTTTCGCTGTGACATGGGCACTCCCGAGACCGCTCCCCGAGACGTCGTCGGGCGTCACCATAACCACCGGCGGATAACGCGGATCTAAAACGCGCCGCCGCTCGTACGCGCGGACGGCGGGGTAGTGGCCGCGGGTGGCGCCGCAATCGCCGCCGTCTTTCACGGACCAGTCACGATACGGGAGGCCTCATTGAGCAGCACTCTTCCCGCCACCCCGCCGCCCTTCGACCCGGAGCTGGCCGCCGCGCTCGCCGCGTTCGGCGAGACGCTGCCGCCGTCGCTGACTCCGGACATGATCCCGCTCCTGCGGGCGGGGATGGCGAACGGCCCAAGCCTGCCCGACGAGGCGCTCAGCCGGGGCGGCGCCTTCGAGGTGGAGGAGCGGGCGGTGCCCGGCCCGGACGGCGCGCCCGGCGTCTCCCTGCTCATCTGCCGCCCGGCGGGCGCCACCACCCCGCTCGCCGCCGTCTACCACGCGCACGGCGGAGGGATGATCATCGGTGACAACCGGGTGGGCCTCGATGTCGTGCTCGACTGGGCGCAGGAGCTCCGGCTCGTCGTCGTGTCCGTGGAGTATCGGCTGGCGCCCGAGCATCCTCATCCGGCGCCGGTCGAGGACTGCTACGCGGGCCTGGTGTGGACCGCCGCCCACGCCGCCGAGCTGGGGGTCGACCCGGAGCGCATCATCGTCGCCGGGGCGAGCGCGGGCGGCGGCCTGGCCGCGGCGCTGGCGCTCATGGCCCGCGACCGCGGCGGCCCCGCCCTGGCCGGGCAGATGCTGATGTGCCCCATGCTCGACGACCGTAACGACACCCCGTCGTCCCACCAGATGGCCGGGTCCGGCGTCTGGGACCGCACCGCGAACGAGACCGGGTGGAGCGCCCTGCTCGGCGACGCCCGCGGCGGCCCGGACGTCTCCCCCTACGCCGCTCCGGCCCGCGCCACCGACCTGTCCGGGCTGCCGCCCGCCTTCATCGACGTCGGCTCGGCCGAGACGTTCCGCGACGAGGACGTGGCGTACGCCGCCGCGATCTGGCGGGCCGGAGGCAGCGCGGAGCTGCACGTGTGGCCGGGCGGGTTCCACGGCTTCGATCTCATGGTCCCGCAGGCGGCCGTCTCGCGGGACGCCCGCGCCGCCCGGCTGCGCTGGCTGCGCCGCGTCCTCGGCGGGTAGCCCGGGCTCGTACGGCGGCGGCCGGGTCAGCCGCCGAGGGCGGCGGACTCCTCCTCCTCGACCTGGCGGTTCCAGTCGCGCTTGGAGGACTGCCAGCCGTCCTCGTCGCGGCCCAGCCGCCAGTAGCCGGAGATCGACAGCCGCTCGAGCGGCAGGCCGCGCTCCACGCGCAGGTGGCGCCGCAGCTCCTTGACGAAACCCGCCTCGCCGTGGACGAAGGCGTGCACCACGCCCTCGGGGAACTCCAGCTCCCGCACCGCCCGCACCAGCGCCTCGCCCACCGGCCGGCCACGGCGGTGCAGCCACACGATCTCCGCGTCACCCTCGGCCGGCAGCTTCTGCTCCTCCTCCGGGCCCTCCACCTCGACGAACACCCGGGCGGACGCGCCGGCCGGGAGCCGCTCCAAAGCGGCGCCGATCGCCGGGAGCGCGCTCTCGTCCCCGGCCAGCAGGTGCCAGTCGGCCTCCGCGCTCGGCGCGTACGCCCCGCCGGGGCCGAGGAAGCGGAGCACGTCGCCCGGCCGGGCCCGCAGCGCCCAGGGCCCGGCCAGTCCCTCGTCGCCGTGATAGACGAAGTCGATGGTGAGCTCCCGCGCCCCCGGGTCCCAGGCCCGTACGGTGTAGGTCCGCGTCTTGGGCCACTGGTCCCGGGGCAGCTCGGCGCGGATCGCCGCGATGTCGAACGGCTCCGGGTAGTCCACCCCCGGCAGCGGGAACAGCAGCTTCACGTAGTGGTCGGTGAACTCGCCCGCGTCGAAATCGGCGAGTCCCTCACCACCGAGCACCACCCGGATCATGTGCGGGGTCAGCCGTTCGGTGCGCGTCACCACGCCCGTCGTCGCGCGGGGCGGGCGCCGCGCCGGCTCGGTCGTCGCCATGGGGGTTCCCTTCGTCAGCCTTCTTAGGCAAGCCTAACTACATTGCGCGGCCATCGTGACCTTCCATCCGCGCCATAGATGCAAGCTTGTATCCATGACTGCTAGGCTCCTCGCATGGCCGATCCCGCGAAGCGTCCCTCCGCCGCCCACACCGCGTACGCGGTGACCAAGGAGCTGATCCTGTCCGGCGAGCTTCCCGGCGGAAGCCTCATCAGCGAGGGCGAGATCGCCGAACGGGTACGCGTGAGCCGCACGCCCGTCCGGGAGGCGTTCCTCCGGCTGGAGTCGGAGGAACTGCTGACGCTGCACCCCAAGCGCGGCGCGGTGGTGGCGCCGGTGCCGCCGGGCGAGGCGGCGGACGTGCTGGAGCTGCGGCTGGCGCTCGAGCGGTCCGCGGCCGAGCGCATCGCGCGGACCGGCCTGGGCGACGATCACCACGAGCGGATGCGCGAACTGCTGCGGCGCCAGCGGACCCTCGCCGAGGCCTCGGACGTCGGCCGGTTCGCCGAGGCGGACGAGGCGTTCCACCGGTGCGTCGTCGAGGCGTCGGGGAACCGGCTGGCCAGCCGGTTCTACGCCACCCTGGGCGACCGGCAGCGGCGGATGAGCATCTCCGCGCTCCTCCCGCGGCCGGAGCGGCTGTCTCTCCTCGCCGACGAGCACGAGGCCCTGCTGAACCATCTCCTCGCCGGCGACGCGGCGGCGTTCGCCTCGGCCCTGCTCCGTCACCTCACCGGGACGCACGGCTCGCCGCACACCGCCGGCCGCGACGACGGCTGAGACACGCACCGACACCCCGAAGGTCTGACCCTCCCATGCCCGAGATTCCGCAGGCCGCCCCGTCGCCTGCCACCGTCCCCTCCCCGAACTCCTGGCGGGCCGTCGCCGCGGCGATGTTCGCCTGCGGCTGGGGCGGCAACCAGTTCACCCCGCTACTGCTGATGTACCGCCGCCTCGGCGGCTACTCCACGCTCAGCGTCGACGCCTTCCTCGGCGCGTACGTCGTCGGGCTCGTGCCCGGGCTCCTGCTCGCCGGGCCGGTGTCGGACCGGCGCGGGCGGCGCCCCGTGCTGGTGACCGGCGCCGTCGCCTCGGCCGTCGCGAGCCTGGTGCTCTGCTTCGGCGGGCAGAGCGCGTGGCCCATCTACGCGGGGCGGCTGATCACCGGTTTCGCGGTCGGCATCGCGATGGCGGTGGGCAGCAGCTGGGTGAAGGAGCTGTCGGCCGGGGCGGACGGCGGGCTCGCCGCGCGCCGCGCCGCGCTGTGCCAGACGGCGGGCTTCGGGCTCGGGGCGGGGGTCGCGGGCGTGCTGGCCCAGTGGGGGCCGTGGCCCATGGTGACGCCGTACGTCGCCCATCTGCTGCTCGCCGTGGTGATCCCCGTGCTGCTCCTGCGGGTGCCGGAGACACGGCCGCCGCTCCCGCACGGGACGGGCTCGGTCCGCGAGCTCCTCACCACGCTGGTGAACGACCTGCGTGTCCCCGCGCCGGCCCGCAGGCGGTTCCGGCTCGTGGTCCTGCCGATGGCGCCGTGGGTGTTCGGCACGGCCGGGCTCGCGTACGCCGTCATGCCCCAGCTCGTCGGCTTCCGCGTGGGCGACTGGGGACTCGCGTACGCGACCGGGCTGACCGTGCTGACCCTGGGCACGGGTGTGGCCGTGCAGCCCGTGGCCAGGAGGCTGCACCGCGAGACAGGCACCCGGACGGGACGGGCTCCGGTGGCGGCGATGGCGGTGACGCTCGCCGGCTCGGCGCTGTGCGCGGCGAACGCCGTGCTGCTGTCGCCATGGCTCGCGGCCGTCGCCGCGGCCGCCCTGGGGGCGGGCTACGGCATCGCGGTGGTCTCCGGGCTGCTGGAGATACAGCGCATGGCCGGCGCCGACGACCTCGCCGGCCTGACCGGCATCTACTACACGCTCGCCTACGCGGGCTTCCTGCTCCCCACCGTGCTCGCCACGTTGTCGGCGTGGCTCTCCTACCCCGTCATGCTGGCGGCGGTGGCCGCCGCGGCCCTGGTCTGCCTCGGTCTCGTCATGACCGGCGCGCGGGTCACGGAGCCGGCGGCCCCGGCACGCTGACCGGCCCGAGGGCGTGCGCCCTCTGAAGCTTTCAGACGGCGGGCATCGCGGGCAGCGGAATCCACCGAGATCAGAGCACGCGGCGGGGCTTCGCGGACGGCCGGCGCGCCGATCCGGTGTTGTCCGCGCCCGCCGCCTGAGTGATCGTGCTGAGCAGGAAGATCCCACGGCATCGGTCGAGGAGGCACGGCATGGCGGTGCGTCTCGGAACGCGTCTCGGGGCGATGGTCGCGGCGCTGGTCCTCCTGCCGGTCATGGCGGTCCTCACGAGCGCCCCTGCCGCCGCCGACACCCGCGTCGACAACCCGTACGTGGCCGCCCACGGCTACGTCGACCCCTGGTGGTACGCGTCGGCCGCGGCGGAGCCCGGCGGCGCGGTGGTCGCCATCAGCCCGACCGCCGTCTGGCTCGACCGCGTCTCCCGCGTCGAGGGGACGCCCTCCTCGCCCGGGCTGCGCGCGCATCTGGACGAGGCGGTCCTGCAGGCCGCCGGTGGATCGAGCCCGCTCACGTTCCAGGTCGTGCTGAACGACCTGCCGGACCGCAACTGCACCCGCCCGGTCTCCAACGGGGACTTCAGCGTGGCGGCCGACGGCCTGAACCGCTACCGGACCGAGTACGTCGACCCGATCGCCGAGATCCTGGCCGACCCGGCCTACCAGCGGCTGCGCATCGTGGCGATCGTCGAGCCCGACTTCCTGCCCGGGCTGCTCGTGCCCGCCACCACGGGCCGCTGCGGCGCCGTCCAGGCGAGCGGCGCCTACCCGCAGGCGCTGCGGTACGCGATCACCCGGCTGCACGCCATCCCCAACGTGTACGTCTACCTCGACGCCTCCCACCACGGCTTCGCCGGCCACTCCGCCAACTTCGGCCGGGCCGCCGACCTGCTCGCGAGCATCGCGGGCGCGTCCGGCGGCGGACCGTCGCCGGTGCACGGCTTCACGGTCAACGTCGGGGGCTACAACGCCCTGGCCGAGCCGCACTTCACCGCCGAGACGAAGATCAACGGACAGCCGGTGAAAATGTCGCGCTGGGTCGAGTGGAACGACTACGTGGACGAGCTCTCCTTCGCCCAGGCGTTCCGGCAGCGGCTCATCGCGGCCGGGTTCCCCTCCGGCATCGGCATGGTGATCGACACCTCGCGCAGCGGCTGGGGCGGCCCGGACCGCCCGCTCCACCGGAGCACCTCCACCGACGTGAACCGGTTCGTCGACGAATCCCGGGTGGACCGCCGCAAGAGCGTCGGCAACTGGTGCAACCAGGCCGGCGCCGGGCTCGGCGAGCGCCCTCGGGCCATCCCCGCGATCGGCATCGACGCGTACGCCTGGATCAAGCAGCCGGGTGTCTCGGACGGCTCCAGCGTGAACGTCATCGCTCCCGACGGCACCCGGCCCGATCCCATGTGCGATCCCACGTACGCCCCCGTCACCGGCGCGTACGTGCCCAGCGGCGCGCTCCCGGGCGCCCCGCCGGCGGGACAGTGGTTCGGTGCGCAGTTCCGCCAGCTCCTGGCCAACGCCTACCCGCCGCTGTGAGGCGTCTGCCCGCCCCGCTACCAGCGGTTGCGCGCTTCCTCCGCCCAGCCGGTCAGGCCGTCCAGGTCCACCCAGGCGCCGTCGTCGGCCCGGGCCCGTCCGCTGAAGTGCCCGAAGCACTGGTGCGTCTCGCTGCCCACGACGCCGAGCTCGGTGCGGGCCTCCCGCACGTGGAACGGATGGAACTCCACCTCGACGCGTGGGCCGGTGATCCGCCACGGACGCTTCCAGTCCGTCCGGTCGTAGGACCAGAGCAGCTCGTCGCCGATCTTGTGCAGGCGGCCGTCGAGGAACAACGCGTTCTCCGTGGAGCCGGTGCCGTCGGTCCATCTGCCGCCGAGCTGGACGGCCCTGCCCGGCCCGCTGCCCGCCGCCCAGTTCCAGGTGACCGCGTACGGCCACTTGCCCCGGCCGTGGTCCAGCACGGCGAAGGAGTCCGCCTCGCCGACGGCGTACTCGCCCGACGGCAGCCGCAGGCGTCCGCGCACGGGCCGGCCCACGTCCTTCACGGTGTACTGGAACCGGTTCGGGCCCCAGGGCACCACCACGCCCAGCGACTCGTGCCCCTCCGGCGACGCCGCCCGCAGGTCCACCTCGACTCCGGGGGCCGTGGCCCGGATCGTCGCGCCGCCCGGGTCCTGGTCGACGCGGATCTCCAGGCCGCCGCCGCTGACCGCGGCCGTCCCGGCCCCGCTGCGCTCGGGGAACACGGCGCCGCGGGCCAGCGGGACCGTCACGTCCTTGGTGATCTCCTCGCCGGTGTCCCGGTCCAGCACGTAGAGGCCGTACACACCGGCGTAGTCGAGCGACGACGCCACCAGGCCGACGATGTGGCGGGGCGTCACGACGCCCCAGTATTCCCAGCGCTTGCGCCGTCCCCAGCCGCGCAGGTTGGCCCGGTGGAGCGGGCGGCGGGTCCAGCCGACGGCGCCGGGGTCGAGCCGCCCGCCGGGCAGGCACAGGTCGACGGGCGCGGTGATCTCCCGTTCGCGGGTGGTCACGCGTTCGCCCGAGGTCACGGTGTCGCCGGCCGTTCGTCGAGGAGCCGGACCAGTCGTCTCGGCGCGATCAGCCGGTAGCTGTCCTCGATCAGCCCGGCGATCTCGTCCCAGTCCTGATCGGCGTCCAGCCGCGCGCCCACCCAGCCGTTGCGGCCGACGTACGGCGGGACGAAGAAGCGCTCCGGGTCCGAGGCCACGAGAGCGTCCTGCACTCCCGGCCCGGCCTTGAACGTCAGCGACCGCCCGTCCTCGCTCGTCATCGCGAACATCTTGTCGCCGACCCGGTATGCGGGGGCGGTGTGGCCCCCGAACGGCTTCTCCACCGCCTCCGGGAGGGCCAGGCTGATCTCCCGGATCCTGGCCGCCGCCTCCTCATCGCCCACGCGGCTCGTCCCTTCGCACGATCGTCATGACCGACCAGGGTACGGGCCGCACCCCGCCCCCACCACCCTGCCGGTGCGGGGCAGGGGCAGGGTCAGTGGTCGTCCCAGTGGCCGTCGTGGCGGACGTGGCGGTGGCCGTCGTGGATGTAGTCGACGTGGTCGCCGTGCGGCACGGCCACGTGCCCGCACCCCGGCCCGTGCTCGTGGTCGTGCACGTCGTGGACGGCGTGCGCGCTCTCCTCGCACTCGTCGACATGGTTCTCGTGCACCCGGTGCAGATGACCGTCGTGGACGTAGTCCACATGGTCGCGGTGCGGCACCGCGACATGGCCGCACCCGGCGCCGTGCAGGTGCTCGTGCTGCGTGTGCGGGTGGTGCTCGGTCGTTGTGGTCATGGGGGGATTCCCCCTTTCCGGAAACCGCGGACTGCCGCATTGGTACCCCCGTGCGTACGCCGGAGGCACCGCCTCGGCCGCTTTTGCGCAAGCCGATGGGAGGCTCTACTCCCGTTTGGGGCACCCGGCCGTCGCTTTGGGGCACCCGGCTGTCGCGTCATGGGATCCGGGGCTGCTCCCGCTCCGTCAGAGCTGACCACCCGGAGCCCGCAGCAGCGTGCCGGCCCGGGCCCGCACCGCCTCGACGGCCTCCCAGTCCTCGGTGGCGAGGCCGGCCAACGCCGCCGGGAACACGCCGTCCTGCTCTTTCAGGATGTGGGCGCGCAGCAGGTTCAGGACGTCGAGCAACCTGAGCGGCCAGCCGGGATCGCCGGGCGCGCCGTCCGCCGCCTCGCCGAGAACCGCCTCGATGCGCCGGTGCTCCGCCTCCAGGCCCGCGACGTGCTCGGGGAAGTCGGCCGCCAGCGCGGGGAACAGGCCGTGCTCCTCGACCTCGGTGTGCGGGCCGAGCACCTCGGCGATCCGCCCGGCGATCGCGGTCATGGCGTCGGTGTCGCCGGCGGCGTACGCCGTACGCGCGTCTCCGATCAGGTCGACCACCAGATCGTGCTCACGGGTCAGCTCGCCGATCACGGTCACGGCCTGGCAGCCGCAGTACTCGCACATCTCGATCCTCAGGTGCTCTGGGCGCGGTCCGGGCCATCACCAGCCGGACTCGTCCAACGATGCCCGGCCGCCGGGCCGGCGGGGCAGGGACCTTGGACCTCCCCGTACGGGTCCCCCGTCACCCGCCGGGCCGGTCGCGGCCCGTGCTCTCCCCCGCCGGGCGGCTCGCGCGATGCCGCGGGTCCGCCCGCCGAGGGCGTGTCCTCTCGACCGCTGCGGCCGCGCCCGGTAGGAGTAGGAACCCTCTCCCCCTGCCTTATCGGGAACGGTGATCGATGGGTCCGGGGACGGGGACGCGCAGAGAGCTTCTGGTCTCCAGACGCTGGATTCAGGCGGCTGTGCTGGTGGCCGTGTTCGGGTTCTTCGTCATGGGCCTGCTCGCGTTCCGTACGTACACCGCGGGGCCGCCCGTACCGCGGCTGGTGGTGGGCGAATCCGGGCAGGAGCTGTACACCGGCCGCGACATCGCCGACGGGCAGAAGGTCTTCCTGGCCAACGGGCTGATGCAGTACGGGTCGGTGCTCGGGCACGGGGGCTATCTCGGGCCGGACTACACGGCCGACTACCTGCGTCGCGCCGCCACCGCCGCCCTCCGGTCGCGCGGCGGCGGCGACCAGGCTCGTGAGCGGGTCGTACGGGAGTTCCGGACCAACCGCTACGACCCCCGTACGGGGGTGCTGACCTACACGCGGGCGCAGGCGGCCGCCTTCACCGCGCTCACCGGGCACTATCGCGACTACTTCGCCGACCCCCGTACGGACAAGGGGCTGCGCCCGCACGCGATCACGGATCCACGGCAGATCCGTCAGCTGACCGCGTTCCTGTCCTGGACGGCCTGGATCGCCTCGGCCGAACGCCCCGGAGCGGTCTACTCCTACACCAACAACTGGCCCGCCGAGCCGTTGGTCGGCAACGTGCCCACCGCCGACACCGTGCTGTGGAGCGTGGTGTCGCTGGTCGCCCTTCTGGTCGGCATCGGTGCGCTGTTCGGCGCCGTCGGCCGGTGGGGCGGACATCTGGGCTGGCGGGGCCGTCAGGCCGAGGCGATCGACTTCCACTCCCCCGATGAGGTGGCGCTCACGCCCGCGCAGCGGGTCACCGCGTTCTTCTTCCTCGTCGTCGCGCTGCTCTTCCTCGCGCAGGTGCTACTGGGCGGTGCGACGGAGCACTATCGCGCCGATCTCACGAGTTTCTTCGGCCTCAACCTGGCCGAGTTGCTGCCTTTCAACCTGGCCCGCACCTGGCACCTGCAGCTGTCGCTGTTCTGGGTGGTGGCCGCCTTCCTCGCGGCCGGCATCTTCCTGGCCCCGCTCATGGCCGGAGCCGAGCCGCGCGGCCACGGGAGGCTCGCCTGGTCGCTTCTGGCGGCCCTCGCCGTCGTGGCGTCCGGCTCCCTGATCGCGGAGGGGCTGAGCATCCACGGGTTCATCCGGCCGGGCGACTTCTGGGGCAGCCAGCAGTTCGAATGGCTCGACCTCCCCCGCGTCTGGCAGATCCTGCTGACCGCCGGCATGGCCCTGTGGGCGGTGATGATGTGGCGGGTGCTGCGCACCACCCTGTCGAGGGACAGCCGCGGCAACCTGCCCTGGATATTCTTCCTGTCCGGCCTGGCGATCCCCGGCGTCTACGCGGTCGGGCTGCTGGCTCGCCCGGGCGACACCTTCACCGTCACCGACTTCTGGCGGTTCTGGGTGGTGCACCTGTGGGTGGAGGACTTCCTCGAACTGTTCACCACCGCCATGGTCGCCTACATGTTCGTCCAGCTCGGCGTGGTGCGGGAGCGGGTCGCCCTCGTGGTGATCTACCTGGACGTCATCCTGTACTCGGCCGGCGGCGTGATCGGCACCATGCACCACCTGTACTTCAGCGGCGAGCCCGTGGAGCACCTCGCGCTGGGCGCGTTCTTCTCCGCGATGGAGGTCGTGCCGCTGACCTTCCTGACCGTGGAGGCCTGGTCGTTCCTGCAGCTGGGGGCACGCCAGCACATGGAGTCGCGCACCCCGTTCCCGCACCGCTGGGCCGTGATGTTCCTGGTCGCCGTCGGCTTCTGGAACTTTCTCGGCGCGGGCGTCTTCGGCTTCCTGATCAACCTTCCGATCGTCTCCTACTACGAGATCGGCACCGGCCTGACCGCCAACCACGCACATGGCTCGATGATGGGCGTCTACGGCATGCTCGCCATCGCCCTCGGCCTGTTCGCGCTGCGCTACCTGATCCCCGCGGACCGGTGGCCGGAGAAGTGGGCCAGGGTCTCCTTCTGGTCCCTCAACATCGGCCTGGCCTGGATGTGCTTCGCCACCCTGCTGCCGCTGGGCCTCCTGCAACTGCACCAGGCGGTGGCCTCCGGCTACTTCGAGGCGCGCTCCCTCGGCTACCTCACCGGCCGCACCAACACCCTGCTCGAGTGGCTGCGCCTGCCCGGCGACGCCCTGTTCATCGTCGGCGGCGTCCTGCCCTTCTGCCGGATCGCCTGGCTCGGCGTACGCCACCGGGGACGGCAGGCCACCGCCGACCCGGTCACCGGGGTCACCCCCGCGCCCCGGCTGTCGGTCATCCGGGAACCGGTGGACACACCATGATCTTCACCATCGAGGCGATCCTGGCGGACGGCTACGCCGCCGGACTGCTCGCCATCGCCGCCGGGCTGGACCGCCTGGCCCGCCACGTCGCCGTACGACCCGGACACCATCCCATCGGGGGGTTGCCCTGTCGCCCGGAGCACGACGCCCGGGAGAACGTCCGGACGCCGCCGCCCTGGCCGCACTCGGAGGCAGGGCGCTTCCACCGCTGCCTCGCCCTCGTCCTGGTCGTTCTGGCCGCATCGCTGACGCTCGTCCAGGCCATACGCCACCCCGCCCGGCCCGACCTCGTGCTGGCCGCCGGCACGCTCGCGGCCACCGGCCTGACCGGGTGGCTGCTGGCCCGACGTCTCCGCGCCACCCCCGCCGGTTTCCCCGGACCGGGAAGGGAGCATGAACAGCCGGCATCACCTGAGAGAACAAAAGATTTGGGTGATTCGTTCTCTTGAACTCATCGCGTTTATGGCTGTAGGTTGGGCGCCATGATCGCGCCCAGGACTCCGACCACCGCCGAGGAGCTGCGCGGGGCCGGCCTGCGGGTGACGGCCGCCCGCGTCGCACTGCTCGAGACCGTCCGCAGCGGTGACCACCTCGACGTCGAGGCGATCGCCTCCGGGGTCCGCGATCGCGTGGGCCACGTCTCCCTGCAAGCCGTGTACGAGGCCCTCCATGCCCTGACCGCAGCGGGACTCGTCCGCCGCATCGAACCGGCCGGCAGCCCGGCCCGGTTCGAGGGCCGCGTCGGCGACAACCACCACCACGTCGTGTGCCGGTCGTGCGGTGTCGTCGCCGACGTCGACTGCGCGGCCGGCGAGGCGCCGTGCCTGACCGCCTCCGACGACCACGGCTTCACGATCGACGAGGCCGACGTCATCTACTGGGGCCTGTGCCCCGGCTGTTCCAACGCCCGCGCTTCCTGAGCCCCATGATCGACTAGTTCCAGAAGGATTGCCTTGACCGAGAACCACGACGCAATCGTTGTCGACCCGAAGACGGAGGGTGAAAGCGGCTGCCCGGTCGCGCACACGCGCGCCCCGCACCCGACCCAGGGCAACGCCAACCACCAGTGGTGGCCGGAGCGGCTCAACCTCAAGATCCTCGCCAAGAACCCCGCCGTGGCCAACCCCCTCGGCGAGGACTACGACTACCGTGAGGCGTTCAAGTCTCTCGACCTCGCGGCCGTGAAGCGGGACATCGCCGAGGTGCTGACCACCTCGCAGGACTGGTGGCCGGCCGACTTCGGCCACTACGGCCCGCTCATGGTCCGGATGGCGTGGCACAGCGCGGGCACCTACCGGATCAGCGACGGCCGCGGCGGCGCCGGCACGGGCCAGCAGCGGTTCGCCCCGCTCAACAGCTGGCCCGACAACGGGAACCTCGACAAGGCCCGCCGCCTGCTGTGGCCGGTCAAGAAGAAGTACGGCAAGAAGATCTCCTGGGCCGACCTCCTGATCCTCACGGGCAACGTCGCCCTGGAGTCGATGGGCTTCAAGACCTTCGGCTTCGCCGGCGGCCGCGTGGACGCCTGGGAGCCCGACGACGACGTCTACTGGGGTCCCGAGACCACCTGGCTCGGCGACGAGCGCTACAGCGGCGACCGTGAGCTGGAGAACCCGCTCGCCGCGGTCCAGATGGGCCTCATCTACGTCAACCCGGAGGGCCCGAACGGCAACCCGGACCCGCTCGCCGCGGCCCGCGACATCCGTGAGACGTTCCGCCGCATGGCGATGAACGACGAGGAGACGGTCGCCCTCATCGCGGGTGGCCACACCTTCGGCAAGACCCACGGCGCCGGCCCGGCCGACAACGTCGGTCCCGACCCCGAGGCCGCCCCGATCGAGCAGCAGGGCCTGGGCTGGAAGAACAGCTACGGCACCGGCAAGGGCGGCGACACGATCACCAGCGGCCTCGAGGTCATCTGGACGCCCACCCCGACCACGTGGGACAACACCTTCTTCGAGGTCCTCTTCGGCTATGAGTGGGAGCTGTTCAAGAGCCCCGCCGGCGCCAACCAGTGGCGGCCTAAGGACGGCGCCGGGGCGGGCACCGTCCCCGACGCCCACGACCCGTCGAAGCGTCACGCCCCGACGATGCTGACGACCGACCTCGCGCTCCGGTTCGACCCGATCTACGAGCAGATCTCGCGGCGCTTCCTGGAGAACCCCGACGAGTTCGCGGACGCCTTCGCCCGTGCGTGGTTCAAGCTGACCCACCGCGACATGGGGCCGGTCGCCCGCTACCTCGGCCCGGAGGTTCCGAGCGAGGTGCTGCTGTGGCAGGACCCGCTGCCGGAGCGGACGTACGAACTCGTCGACGCCGCGGACATCGCCGCCCTCAAGGAGCAGATCCTCGCCTCGGGCCTGTCGGTGTCCCAGCTCGTCTCCACCGCATGGGCGTCGGCCGCGTCCTTCCGCGGCAGCGACAAGCGGGGCGGCGCCAACGGCGCGCGTGTGCGCCTGCAGCCGCAGATCGGGTGGGAGGTCAACGACCCCGACCAGCTCGCGGCCGTGCTGCGCACCCTGGAGAGCGTGCAGCAGTCGTTCAACGCCGCCCAGACCGGCGGCAAGCAGGTCTCCCTCGCCGACGTGATCGTGCTCGCCGGGTGCGCCGCCGTGGAGAAGGCCGCCAAGGACGCGGGCTTCGACGTCGAGGTCCCCTTCACCCCGGGTCGCGTGGACGCGTCGCAGGAGCAGACGGACGTGGAGTCGTTCGCCGCGCTCGAGCCGACCGCCGACGGGTTCCGCAACTACTACGGGAAGGGCAACCGGCTTCCCGCCGAGTACCTGCTCATCGACCGGGCGAACCTGCTGAACCTCAGCGCCCCCGAGATGACGGTCCTCGTCGGCGGCCTGCGCGTCCTGGGCGCCAACTACCGGCAGTCGAAGCTCGGCGTCCTCACCGAGACCCCCGAGGTCCTGACCAACGACTTCTTCGTCAACCTGCTCGACCTGGGCACGGAGTGGAAGTCGGCCTCGGAGGACCAGACCACGTTCGAGGCGCGCGACGCCGCCACGGGCGAGGTCAAGTGGACCGGCACCCGGGCCGACCTCGTCTTCGGGGCCAACTCCGAGCTGCGCGCGGTCGCGGAGGTCTACGCCAGCGACGACGCCAAGGAGAAGTTCGTGCAGGACTTCGTCAAGGCGTGGGACAAGGTGATGAACCTCGACCGGTTCGACCTGATCTGATCCCGGCATGATCGTCCGGGCCGGCCCGCGCGGGCCGGCCCGGACGTTCCCGTGGTCAGGCGGGCCCCGTGGTCAGGCTGGCAGGGAGGCGAGCCAGCCGGTCAGGATGTCGTTGACCTCGTCTCGGCGTTCCTGCTGGATCCAGTGGCCGCAGCCGTCGAGCACGCGCGAGGAGACCAGGCCCGGCAGCGTGACCGGGTAGGCCGCGATGGCGTCGGCCATCCAGGTCGTGGAGGCGTCCAGCGCGCCGCCGATGAACAGCGACGGCTGTGTGATGGCGGCACCGTCGAAGCCGGCGAGGTCCTCCCAGTCCCGGTCCATGTTCCGGTAGCGGTTCAGCGCCCCGGTCAGGCCGGTCCGTTCGAACTCGGCGGCGTAGAAGTCGAGATCGTCCTGGCCGAGCCAGGCGGGCATCCGGCCGGAGGGGAAGCGGTCGCGCAGCCTTCCGCCCCGGGACACGAAGTGCGGGTCCGGGGCACCGGCGGAGGGCATGGTGTCGGCGGACAGGGCGGCGTAGAAGCCGGCGAGCCAGCCGCGGACGTCCGGCTCGATCTCGTCCTCGGCCCGGCCGGGCTCCTGGAAGTAGCCGGCGTAGAACTCCTCCTCTCCGCCCATCCGCGCGAACACCTCGCTGGGCCGCGGCCCGCCGCGCGGAGCGTACGGCACGCTCAGCAGGCCGACCGCGCGGAAGACCTCGGGCCGCACGAGGGCGGAGTTCGCGGCGATGGTCGCGCCCCAGTCGTGACCCACGATCACCGCGGTCGGCTCGCCCAGGGCGTGCACGACCGCGACGTTGTCCTCGACCAGCTCCAGCATCCGGTACGCGGCGACGTCCCCGGGCTTGGAGGAGCGGCCATAGCCCCTGACGTCCAGAGCGACGGCCCGGTAGCCGGCCGCGGCCAGCACGGGCAGTTGGTGGCGCCACGAATACCAGGACTCGGGGAACCCGTGCACCAGCAGCACCAGCGGCCCCGAGCCCTGCTCCACGACGTGGATGCGACCGGCGGGAGACGGGACCAGACGATGTGTGACCGCCGCGGCGGGAGCGGGCTGCGCCATCGATCCTCCAAAGTTCCTGGTGGTTTCGCGGGAATCATCCGCCGGACCGTGCCGCCGCCGCGAATCGTGTTGCCGGTCCGGCAAATTGCTCCGGGCGCCACATCACAGGGCCGGCCGATGTGACCGGCCCCTGACGTTCGCCGAGCCCGCCGTCCGGGGAGTCTTCGGGGTGGGGTTCCCCGGCCGGAAGAAGTCGCTCTCCTCCCCGCCGCCGGGGCCTCAGACCCCCGCCGGGTAGGTTTCCGGGACCTCTCCGCGCTCCCAGCGGGCCGTACGCTCCAGGGGCTCCACGGCGCCGGTCTCGTCGATGTGCACGACCGCGTCGAACTGGTCGGGCAGGCGGGTCTGGAAGTAGTGGCTCCGCCGTTCCGTGGCCGGGCGGTACACGACTCCGATGGCCCGTTCGAGCAGCGCCCCGCGCAGCGCGTCCGCCGCGCCGGCCGGTCGGGCGAGATCGACCAGGAACTCCGCGCGCCCGACCTCGTGGAACAGCTCCTCGACGGAGCCGGGCAGCGCCGGGCGCACGTTCTTCCGCTCGGCCGGGTGGCCCCAGTCGCCGGCCGCCGTGACGGTGCCGGTGTAGGTGGTGAAGCCGATGAGCCGGCAGTCCTCCGGGTTGTGCTCGCGCACCAGCCGGCCGAGGTTGAGCTCACCGCGCGCGCCCATCTCCGTCGCCCGCGCGTCGCCGAGGTGGGAGTTGTGCGCCCACACCACGATCCTCGCCGGCTCGCCGCGCTGCCAGCCGAGGTGCTCGGCCAGCGCGAACAGCGTGTCGGCCATGTGCCGGTCGCGCAGGTTCCACGACGACACCCGGCCGCCGAACATCGTGCGGTAGTAGCGCTCGGCGGCCGCCACGACCGCCGCGTTCCGCTCGGCGTGGAAGAACTCGTCCTCGCCGAGCAGCCCCTGCGCCCGCTGGTAGCGCAGCGCGTTGCGCTGGAGGTCGACGAGTTGGTCGACCACCCGCCGCTCGCACGACTCCCCCGCGCCGAAGGCGGCGGCGAAGCCGTACGCCTGCCCGTCGTCGCCGTCGCTGTGGTCGAAGCAGGCATATCGGTCGCGGGCCCGTCCCGCCGCGCCGGGATCCACCGTGTCCAGGTACGCGATGACCTCGTCGGCGGAGTGGTGCAGGCTGTAGAGGTCGAGCCCGTAGAAACCGGCCCGCGCCCGCTCGTCCAGCCGCTCGTTGTGCTCGCGCAGCCACCCGGCGAACTCCAGCACGTCCGCGTTCCGCCACATCCAGGTGGGGAAACGCCGGAAGCCGCGCAGCGCCTCCTCCGCGGACGCGTCGTCGCCGCGCCCCCGGACGTACCGGTTCACCCGGTACGCGTCGGGCCAGTCGGCCTCCACCGCCACGGCGACGAAGCCCTTCTCCTCGATGAGCCGCCGCGTCATGTGGGCGCGCGCGGCGTAGAACTCGTGGGTGCCGTGCGACGCCTCGCCGATCAGCACGAACCGCGCGTCGCCGACGAGGCCGCACAGCACCTCGTCGGAGGGGACGCCGTCCCGTGTGGGGACGAGCTGCGAGCGCAGGGCCGCGAGGCCGGTCCGCGCGGACGTGGCCCGGGCCCGCGCCGGGACCCGGGCGACCGCCGCGCGCAGCAGCTTGCGCACCTCGTCGTCGGTGATCCGGCTGAAGTTCCAGTACGACTCCCCCGCCGAGAAGAAAGGCGTGGGCGTGGTCGCGCAGACGACCTCGTCCACCAGAGCCGACAGCTCCTGGCAGGTGGACCGCGGCGCGGCGGGCACGGCGACCACGATCCGGGCGGGCTCCCGCTGCCGGACCGCGCGGACTGCGGCGCGCAGGCCCGCGCCGGTCGCCAGCCCGTCGTCCACGATGATCACGGTCTTGCCGCGCAGCTCCGGCGCGGGCGCGTCGCCGCGGTAGGCCCGCTCCCGCCTCGCCAGCTCGCGGGCCTCCCGCTCCACCACCTGCCGGATGGTGTCGGACTGGATGCCGAGCCCGCGGACGACGTCCTCGTCGAGCACGATCACTCCGCCGCCGGAGATCGCCCCCATCGCGAGCTCCTCGCGGCCGGGCGTGCCGAGCTTGCGCACCGGCAGCGCGTCGAGCGGGTGCCCCAGGCCCGTCGCCACCTCGTACGCCACGGGCACACCGCCGGGCGGCAGGCCGAGGACGACGACGCCGGGCAAGTCCCGGTAGTGCCCGAGGAGCCCCGCGAGCACCGAGCCCGCGTCCCGGCGATCCGAAAACAGGCGATCGTCCATGCGGCTCGCCTCCTGCAATCGCGCAGCCGAATACCCCCTTCCCGGCAGTGCAAACACGGCCTGTCCGACGTGCAGCCGGGGACGGCGCCCGGGATCGTGCTCGGCCTCCGCCAGGCGCGGATGCACGTCACTCGATTTCAACTACTTCCGCAGCAAGGACGAGGTGGTGCTCGCCGACACCGAGCACATCTTCGACCTGCTGCTCGGGACACTCGCGGAACGACGGCCGCAGGAGGGGCCCGGCGAGTTGCTGGCGAGGATGGTCCAGGAGTACGCCACCCGCCGCCGGCCGGCCGTGCCGCGCAAGGAGCCCGAGGAGTTGTCGGCGGCGACCCGGCTGGTGCTGACGACACCGGCGCTCCAGGCCAAGGGCCTCTACCTGATGATGGATCTGCAGCGGCGGATCGCCGGCGAGCTGATGAAGGCGTTCCCCGGCCGGTTGGATCCGATCACCGCGGCGGCGATGACCGGAGCCCTGATCGGCGCCATCCAGCAGGCGAGCCTGGCGAGCGTCGAGCTCGGCCGATCCCAGGACGAGCTGTGGGAGGCGGCGCGGCACGGCCTCGGCATCGCCCTGCACGGCCTGCTCTCGGTGCGGCCGGACACCGGCGCTCCGTGACGCGCTCCCTGCGAGTCATCCACCCGGGCGGGAGCGGCGTCCGCCGATCCGCGCCGGGGTCCCCTCAGAAGGAAGGAACGGCCCACCATGACCGAAAGCGTGCGGCGACTCGCGCGCGACGCACGACGCGTCCTGCGGCAGGGGCCCGCGGCGATCAGGCAGCGGCAACGCGCCCGCCTGGCCGAGATCGTGGCCTTCGCTCGCGCCCGCTCGCCGTACTTCCGCGAGTTGTACCGGGCGCTGCCGGAAGAGGTCGCCGACCCGGCGCTCCTTCCGGTCACCGACAAGAAGACGCTGATGGCCCGCTTCGACGAGTGGGTCACCGACCGCGACGTGACGCTCGAGAAGGCCCAGGCGTTCGTGGCCGACCCGGCTCTGGTGGGCGAGCGGTTCCAGGGGCGCTACCTCGTGACCACCACCTCCGGCACCAGCGGCCTGCGGGGCATCTTCCTTCAGGACGAGCGGAGCGTGGCCGTGGGCAACGCCGTCGGACGGCGGGCCCGCGCCGGGCTGGGGGCCGCGGACATCCTCCGCCTCCTGCGCGGCGCCGGGCGCACGGCGATCGTCTCCGCACCCGGCGGCCACTTCGCCACCGTCGCGTCGGCTGCGCGGTTCCGCCGGGACCACCCGCGGCTCGGCTGGATGCTGCGAGAGTTCTCGATACACCAGCCGCTCGCGGACCTGGCCGCCGAGCTCAACCGTTACAAGCCCAGCTCACTCACCGGCTTCTCCGGCATGCTCGGGCTGCTGGCCGGGGAGCAGGAGGCCGGCCGCCTGCGCATTCACCCGGGGATGGTCATCGCGGGCGGTGAGGCGCTGACGGCGGACAACCGCGCCAGGATCGCCCGCGCCTTCCACGCCCAGGTCCGCTCCGCCTACGCCGCCACCGAGTGCGGCTTCCTCGCGTACGGCTGCGCGGACGACTGGCTCCATGTCAACAGCGACTGGGCCGTGCTGGAGCCGGTCGACGCCGATTATCGGCCCGTCCCGCCAGGCCGGCCGTCGCACACGGTTCTGCTGACCAACCTCGCCAACCAGGTCCAGCCGATCCTCCGCTACGACCTGGGCGACAACGTCCTGCTGCGTCCCGGCCCCTGCCCGTGCGGCAGCCCGCTGCCCGCCGTCCGGGTGCAGGGCCGCGCGGCCGAAATGCTCGCCTTCCCCACCGGCCGCGGCGAGCACGCCGGCATCTCCCCGATGCTCTTCGGCACTCTGCTGGACCGTCTTCCCGGCATCGAGCAGTTCCAGCTCGTCCAGACCGCGTCCACCACCCTGCGCATACGCCTGAAGCCCGCGCACGGCGCCGACCCCGAGTCCGTGTGGCAGGCGGTGCGCGACGAGATCGGCCGGCTGCTGGCCGAGCACGATGCCGGCCAGATCACGCTCGAACGCGCCGAGGAGCCACCCGAGCGGTCGCCCGGCGGCAAGTTCCGCAGAGTGATCCCCCTGCAAGGCCCCTGACGTCGAGCGCATACGGCTCGCCGCGCCGTCCAGGTGTACCGGTACTGGCACCGGTTCGATCGTCCTGACGCCGTGACCGGGTTCCGGAGGTCTCTCCCCCGCCCCCGGGCGGTGCGGCGTCCCGGCGGACTCTACGATCCGGCGGTGACCACCTTCACCCGCGGGTTCCGCGGCAGACGCAGGGGTGAGGACGACCGGCTCCCGCCCGGCCAGTACCTCACCGAGGACTTCCCCGTGCTGTCGGCCGGGCCCACGCCGCACGTGCTGCGCGGCATCCGGCTGCTGACCGAGGACTGGCCGGGTTTCTGGGGGACCGCGGGCTACCACAACTACGGCGACCCGTGGCGCGAGCAGCGCTACGCCGATGACTGGATGGCGCGTCGCGCGCCTGGTCGGGGTGCGCGACGAGAACCCCACCGCCCGCACGCTGGTCTTCGACGTGCCCGTCCGCCCGGGCCATCTGGCCGGTCAGCACGTCGACGTCAAGCTCACGGCCGAGGACGGCTACTCCGCCCGCCGCAGCTACTCCCTCGCCGGGCCCGAGGGCGTGGAGCTGACCGTGCAGCGGGTGCCCGACGGCGAGGTCTCGCCGTACCTCACCATGGACATGGAGCCCGGCGACGAGCTGGAGCTGCGCGGCCCGTGGGCGGCTGGTTCGTCGGGCGTCCGGACGGCCCCGCCCCGACGGGCACCCGAGGCCGCCCGGCCGCCTCACCGCCGCCGATCTCGGCCCGTACGGCGAGGCCGACCGCTACGTGTGCGGCCCCACCGGCTTCGCGGAGGCCGCGGCGGCGCTCCTGGTGGGGGCTCTGCCACGACCCCGCCCGCATCAGAACCGAACGCTTCGGTCCCACGGGAGACTGACATGCAGGCCGACCATCTCGACGGGAACGCCCTGGCCGGTCCGCTGGCCGAGATCCTCACGGCCGACGTCTCGGCCGCCGTCAGCCGCTGCGCCTCCTGCGGCCTGACCGGTCCTGTGGCCCGTCTGCGCGTGTACGACCGGGCTTCCGGCCTCGTGGCCCGCTGCCCGGGATGCGAGGAGGTCGTGCTGCGCCTGGTCCGGAGCGCGGACGCGGCCTGGCTCGACCTGCGCGGCGCCACCACCCTGCGCATCCCGCTGGGCGGCACGAGCCCGGGCGCGTTCGCCGCGCACGAGGGCGGACAGCCCGGCGCGGGCCTATGACCGTCGAGCCGGCAGCCGGAGTCGCCCGGCCCCGTGTTCTGCTACAACGACCGCGTCGCCCGCGATTTCGTCGTGAGCGGGCCGCCGCCGGCGGAGCGGTCAGCGGTACGCGTAGCAGTAGTTCGACTTGTCCTTGAACCGGTGGAAGGCCGCCGGGTCGTGGAAGCGCCAGCGGCAGCCCGCGTCGCGCCGGCTCTGGGTCAGATACATGGTGTCGCCCTTCCGCTTGACGCAGTACGCCCCGGGTGTGGGCGTCTCCCGGTACTCGACCCACTCCCAGCCGATGCTCACGCAGTACTCGGTGAAATGCCCGGGTCCCAGCTCCACGACCCGCTTGACCGGCGTGGGCGAGGGCCGCGCCGGTTTCGCGGCCGGAGAGTCGGCGGGGACCGGCACGGTCGTCTTCGAGTGGCGGACTGTCGGACGTGTGGTGACCGTCCTCGTCAGGGCCGGCCGGGTGGTGTCCGGCCTGGCCGTCGACCGGCTCACCCGCGGCCGGTGCGAGGAGGCGGGCGACGCGGATCGCGAGGCGGCGGGCGACGGGGCTCCGGACGGAGACGAGCCGCCGCCGGTGTCCGCCGAGGCGGCCGGGGCCGTGCCGGCCGCCGCCGCTCGCTCCGTTTCGGGGGCGCGGGTTCCCGCCGGCGACCACGGCAGTGACGGCAGCAGCGCGACGGCGGCGGCCACCGTGGCCGCCACGGCTACGAGGACGGCGATGACGGCCCGGACCCGCCTGCGCCGACCGCCTCCGGGCACGGTCACCGGCCCGGACGGCGGACCCGGCGCACCGGATGCGGCGGGTACGGCCGGCGCGGACGGTGCACCGGATGCGGCGGGTACGAACCCTGCGTCAGGCGCGGCCGCTGCGGACCGCGCCTCGTGGCGCGGGCGCACGAGGCGGTCGAGGATCTCCCGCGCGGTCGGCCGCCGTCCCGGGTCCTTGGCGAGGCAGGCCGCGAGCAGGTCGCGCAGCGGCGCCTCGATCCCCTCCAGGCCGGGCTCCTGGTTGAGGATCCTGTTGATGATGGCGGGGATGGCGTCGGCGCCGAACGGCGGGCGGCCCGTGGCGGCGAACGCGATCGTGGACGCCCAGGCGAACACGTCGAGGGCGAAACCGAGCTCGCCGGCCGCGAGCTGCTCGGGCGCCATGTAGGCGGGCGTCCCGACGACCTGGCTGGTCACCGTGCTCGTGGCGGCGAGGGCGCGGGCGATCCCAAAGTCGATGACGCGCGGCCCGTCCGATCCGATCAGCACGTTCTGCGGCTTGAAGTCCCGGTGGACGACCCCGGCGTCGTGCAGGGCGACCAGAGCGGTGGCCGTGCCGATGGCGAGCCGTTCGAGCGCGCCGCCCGACAACGGCCCCCGCGCGGCCACCACCTGGTTCAGCGGAGGCCCCTCGACGTACTCGCTCACGATGAACGGCCGGCCGCCGTCCATGCCGGACTCCAGCACCTGGGCCGTGCAGAACCGGGCGACCCTGCGGGCGAGCTCCGCCTCGCGGGTGAAGTCGGCACGGGCCGCGGCGTCCCGGCCGAGCCGCGCGTGGAAGAGCTTGACCGCGACGAGGTCGCCGGACTCCGCCTCGCCGAGGTAGACGACGCCTTGGCCTCCCTCGCCGATCCTGCCGGTGATGCGGTAGGAGCCCAGGCGTACGGGATCGCTCGGCTCCAGCGGCTGCGGCATGACTCTCCGGTGGGTCGGGGGCACGGTCAAACCCCAGTATCCCCATGGAAGATCGCTTTGCAGGCCCCGTTCGCGAGGATCGCGCGAACGGGACGGCCTTGCCGTGTTGCCGGAAGGAGCCGCGGCGGGGCAAAGGCTCCCGGGACGGCCCGCCGCGTGCCCGCCCTCGGCTGACCGGGCAGAGATGAGGCCCTCCTCGATATCGCCTTCCTCGTCATCGCCGTCGAATACGTCAATGCCAAGGCGGGCCAGCGCCTCGTGCGGGGTAAGGCCGCGGACGAAGGTCGCGCAGAACGCCTCGTCATCGAGCCAGTTGTAGGCCGCGCATGGGAATCCTGTCGGGGGTCTTGTCGAACCGGAAGGCCAGGCCACGCCACTCCTTGACCTGATTGATGCACCGTTCCACCGCGTTGCGCTCCTTATAGAGATCCGGATCATGACGGACCGGGCGACCGCCGCGAGAGCCGCGCTTCTTGCGGTTGGCCGCCTGGTCGGCCTTCTCCGGGATGACCGCCTTGATCCCGCGCCGGCGCAGGTAGATGCGGTTGCCGCGGGAGGAGTAGGCCTTGTCGGCGGCCACCGCGCCCGGCCTGGTACGCGGGCGGCCCAGCTTCCCCACCTTCAGCCGGAACCTGTGCCGCCGGCGCAGGCCGGCGCGCGAACCCCTCACCGTCGTCGAGGCCATCGTTTACAGGCGTTTTGCCCCTTTGGCGCAGCCCCTTCTCCTGCTCGGCCGCTTCCTGTAGTGCTGCGGCCAGCTCGCCGTCCAGCGCCATCCCAGCAGCGTGATGGTGAGCGCGGGCCGTGGTGGAGTCCACGCTGACCAGGTCGAGGTCGGCCTGCCCGGAGCTGCGGCCTCAGCGATCACCGCCAGCATCAGCCGCTCGAACCCCCCACTCACCGCCCACGAGCAGAACCGGTCAAGACCGTGGACCAGGGCCCGTACTGAGCGGCCGGCAAGTCCCGCCACGGGTTAGCGGTCCGAAATCGCCACATCACCGCGTCGAACTGCTGCCGCAGGTCCGGGATCGGGCCTCGCTCACCCAGCGGCAAGTGCGGCTCGATCAAGGACCACTCCTCGTCAGTGAGGTCTCCACCCGCCATGGCGGCGCGGCCCGTGCCTGACAGAGCCATCATGAGCCAGGGCATCTCACGAATGCGCCGCCCGCGACTCTCGTTCGGCGGAGTCAGTGACCGCCGTGCGCGCCGGTGATGGTGGCGCCGATCTCCGCCAACCGCTCGGCCGCGTAGCCGGGGTCGATCAACGCCTCGGGGGTGTGGAGACCGGGCTGGACGGGGGCGCCGCGCAGGCCGAGCAGCCGCTCGACGCCGAGGGCGACGCCGAGCGCCGTCAGGGGGCGCTGCCCCTCCGGGTGGAGGAGGTAGCGGCTCGTCCTGAGGGGTGCGCCAACGCGATCCACGCCTTCAAGGTCGATCCTGACCTCCGCGGACGGGGGCCCGCCGCGCCGCCTGCCTGCCGATTCACCGATCGCGAACGCGACGCGGACGTTGGCCGCGCCTGTCGCGACGGCCAGGCTCGGCACGTCGAGGATGGGAACGATCTGGCCGGGCAGCACGGCGCCGTCGACGCTGGTGACCTCCACCTGCGCGTCGGGGCCGCTGACCCAGTCGAAGACGCCGTCTCGGCGGACGGGCCCCGCCGAAGTGGCGGCCAGCAGGCGTGCCACGTCCGCCACGGCCGCGGGTCCGCCGCCGTCCTGTTCGTCCAGCACGCCGCTGACCTCGATGGTGTCGAGCCGGTCGAACTCGCGGGCGAGGCCGAGCACCGCGAGGACGACGATTCCCGCGTACCAGTGGCTGGCCAGCAGGATCGGCGCCGCACCGGCTCGCAGGCCGGCGGCGACGACCTCGGGTCCGATGTCGACCAGGCCGTTGGAGATGCTGACGTACGGCAGGCCGCGGTCTTGTGCGTAACGCAGTCCGTTCAGGCGGCTGTCCCACACCGCTGCCACGACCGCCGAGTAGCCGTCGGTCCGCTGGAGGCCGAGGCCGTCCCGCCGCACATCGATGGTCACGGCGGTCGCGCCGCCGAGCTCGTCGGCGACCCGCCTGGCGCGGTCGAGATCGCGGGCCGCGATCGTCAACGGCAGCTCCGGGTACCACCGGCGCAGGAGGTCCGCGGTCTCCGCGCCCACCTGGCCGGACCCGCCCATGATCAGTACGGAGCGCTCCACAGTGATGCCCTCTCACTAACTTACATTCTGTAGGTTACATTTTGTAGCTTATCCTGGGAGGTAAAGCAAGGGAGGACGATGACCACGGGATCGACTCGCCTGTCCAGGCCGGCCAGACGGGAGCAACTGCTCGACACCGCCATGGCGATCGTGCGCGCTCACGGCACCGACAGCCTCACGCTGCTCAGCCTGGCGGAGGCCGCCGGAGTGAGCAGGCCGATCGTCTACGACCACTTCGGCACCCGCCCCGGCCTGCTGATCGCGCTCTACCGGCGGCTCGACGAGCGGCACCAGGCCGCCCTGGAGGAGGCCCTGCGCGACGCCCCGGCCGTCCCCCGCGAGATAGCTCGCGTCCTGAGCGCCGCCTACTTCGCCTGCGCCACCGACATGCCGGAGTGGACCGCCATCTCGGCCGCGTTGAAGGGCAACCAGGAGATGGAGGCGATCGAGCGCGAGTTGCTCGACGGCTACACGGACCTGATGGCCACCGCCCTGCGGCCGTACTCCGGGCTTACCCAGGAAGCCCTCCGGCTGCGCTGCGTCGGCGCGCTGGGCGCAGCTGAGGCGATCGCCGCGGAGCTGAACCGGGGGCGGGCCGTCGTCGCCGAGGCCATCGCGGCGCTGACCGACCTGATCCTCGGCAGCATCGACGCCGGAGCCGGGGACTGACACTGTCCCGGCCCGTCGTGTGGTGCTGCGGAGTGGAGGTGGAGGGCTACCGTCCCCGGCACCCACCCGCTTCTGACCCGACAGGGACGCCGAGACGTGCGGGTATCTGACGGAGTTGCGCGGGCGGGCCGGGCGTTGCGTGCACGCCGAGCTCACGCTGCGGCATCGCGGTCGGTCACGGCCAGGTGACGATGCTGATGGACCGTGTGGGATCGCCTCGCCGCGATCCGGCGGCGGTCGTCAGCGCCTTCCCGGGGACGGAGGGAGAAGGGCGAGCTGGTAGCGGTCGCGGTAGGCCACCCGGGAGCCGGGAGCGTTCTTGACGCGGATCACCCGTACGGTGTGACCCGCCTCGCGCAGTTCGGCCCAGTGGGCCCGGCCGTACACGCGCCAGCCCTCCGCGGTGTACCAGAACCGGAGCCGGGGGTTGTTCAGCGGCGGCAGGCGCAGCCCGTTCAGCGAGGAGCACGGACCACCCGACGCCCACCCCCCGCGCAGCCGCGTGCCCGAGGGCCGCTCGCCGTCGTCGCGGGGGATGTCCGCGTCCACCCAGCTCGTGATCGTGTCCGCCAGGATCCGGTAGAGCACGCCGGCACCTCCCACCCCCAAGGATGGGCCGGATCGCCGGCGGTGACCAGAGTGCGGAGCCTCGGGCGGAGTACGGGCACTCGCGGTGGGCCTGGCGCACCAGCCTCTGGGCGATCTCGGGTCCGACGCCCGGACGCCTGGCCGCTCCCGTCAGAGAGAGCCGGCTGGGGCGGCCCGTCAAGGCCCGAAGGCGGCCGCGGCATGACGGCGCGGCCGAGACGGTGCGCACGTGGGTCCGCCGGGCCGAGATTGACGCAGGACTGCGGCCGGGAACGACGCCCGCGCAGGCCGAGGAGATCCAGCACCGACCGACCTCCGCGAACCTCATGGTGACGCCCCCCTGAAACGAGGCGTTTGAGGCGCCCATGAAGCGGCAGCCGCATGTGGCCAGTTTGCGACGCAGGGAACGTCCGCGGCCGTCCCGCTCTATGACGAGGTGCGCGAGAGTTTCGCGAAGTTCGCACAGGGACTCGACGTCGGGAGCCCTGCCACGGCGGGCCGGGGTGCTGCTCGAGGTGGCAGACCCCCGGCGACCCGCCGCTTCCGGGTTCTCTTGGGCACCGAAGGGCTGCGGATGACCCAGCAGGCCCACGCCGAGCGGCTCAAGACGTGGGCCGGCTGGGAGGAGCTGTCGGCAGCGGCTCACCGACTGCTCGGCCTTCTGGTTGTTCGGCTCGGACGTCCCTCGGCGTACGGGCCGCGGCCAGCCACAGGCCGGTGAACACGGCGCAGGCCAGCGTCGCGGCGCC
>NZ_JBDJAW010000036.1 GCF_039649665.1 Microbispora sp. ZYX-F-249
CGGCGGCGCAGCTCGCACTACTTCCTCGCCCATCCCCGGGCGATCGCCGCCTTCGGGCGGCAGTGCACGCGGCGCGGGGTGTATCCGGACGTCACCGAGGTGAACGGGGCGAGGGTCATGGCGTGGCGGGGCGTGCCGATCCTGCCCTGCGACAAGATCCCGATCACCGAGGGCGGGCTCAGCTCGATCCTGGTGATGCGCACCGGCGCCGAGAAGCAGGGCGTGGTCGGCCTGCGCCGCACCGGGCTGGCGGACGAGTACGAGCCCGGCCTGTCGGTGCGCTTCACGGGCATCGACGACAAGGCGATCCTCTCCTACCTGGTGACCGCCTACTATTCGGCGGCCGTCCTGGTCCCCGACGCCCTCGGCGTACTGGAGAGCGTCGAGGTGAACTGAGGCCCGGCGCCGGCCGGGCGCTCGATGAGGCTCCCGGCCGGCGCTTCAAGGCAGCCGCGGACCGCCGCCGAGGGTGAGGACCTGGCCGACGAGTCAGGTCGCGACGTGAGCCAGGTCGCGACGCAGCCGGCCGCCAGGCCGGGCGGCGACGCCCGCGTGGTAACCGCGTTCTCCCCGCACGCGCGGCGCGGCGCGGTTAGGGTGACCGCTGGCCTGTAAGGATCCAAATAACGAGCGTCGCGGAGTGGGCTTGTTCGTAGCGTCGGATCGCGCCCGCCGGGCGGAGGCGGCCTCCGCCCTGGGCAGCCTGGAACGCGGGATCGAGGTTCTCCTGTGCCTGGCCGCCGGCATGCGGCCGATGAACCTCACCCAGGTGCACCGGTCGACCGGGTTCTCCAAGACCACCACCCACCGCCTGCTCGGGACCCTGCAGCGGCGCGGCCTGGTCACGCGCACGGGCGGCGACTACACGGTCGGCGGCCGCGTCGCGGACCTCGTGGCACCGCGCGGCTGGGCGATCCAGGGGCGTCGCCTGCCCGGCTCCCGCAGGGCGGTCCTGCCGCACCTGCTCCAGCTGTACGAGGCGACCCGGCAGACCGTCAACCTGGCCGTGCCGGACGGATTCGAGCTCGCGTACGTCGAGCGGTTGTACGGGCACAACCGGGTGAAATCGCCATCCGACGGCCTGGACCGGGCGCCGCTGTACTGCACGGCCGCGGGCAAGGTGCTCCTCGCCCACGACGCGGGCCTGCGTACGGCGTTCCTGTCCGCCCCGGCCCTGCGGCGGGTGACCGGCCGCACGGCGACGGGTCGCACGGTGACCGGCCCGGCCGCGCTGGAACGCGAACTCGCCGCCGTCCGCGGGGAGGGCGTGGGGTACGCGCGGGAGGAGTTCGCCGAGGGCGTGTGCTGCGCCGCCGCGCCCGTCTTCGGCCCGGACGGCGGGGTGTGCATGGCCGTCGCGGTCGCGGCCCCGGCGGGAGCGATGGGGACGGCGGCGCTGCCGCGTCTGGGTGCGGCGGTGCGCAGGACCGCCCGCCAGATCACCGGCGCGCTCAGCCTGTGACTCCCGATCTCCGGATTGGGGCCGCCGGGCTCGGGGAAGGCTCGACCACGTCGAGCATCGGGCCCGGCGTCCCCCGCGGTGGCGGAGGCGGCCGGTCGCCGGTGCCACGGAACGGCACAGCCGTCGCTGGGGAGAGTCATGCGTCCAGGGCCGTACGCGTCCCGCCTGATCGGCCGGGCCGGCCTCGTCGCCGTACCGATGGCCGTGTTGCTCACGGCGTTGCTCACGGCGGTGCTCACGGCGGTGCTCACGGCGTGCGGGACGCCGCAGCCCGAGGTGCGGTCGCGATCCGCTGCCACGGGTGGCCCGGCGACGGCCACGGTCTCCGCGACGACTGAAGGGGCGGCCTCGCCCTCGCCCGCCTCTTCGGTGGTCACGGCCGCGGACGATCCGCAGGCGTGCCGGGACGCGGACTGCGAGGTGGCGGTCCGCCCGGGGGACCGGCTGCGGCTCGACCGGAAGACCGGCCTCGAGGCGATCACGGTCGTCTCCCTCGACCGGGGCGAGGTGCGGCTGCGTTTCGAAGCGGGCGGGGGGACCTATCGCGTCGAGGGCATGAACGCCGACGTCAGTCAGGACTGCGTCAACGGCCGCTGCCACACCGGCGGCGGGCTGACGCTGGCCATGGGACGGCCCGGCAGGATCGGCGACATCCGCCTCCGGCTGGCGAGCGTGTCACCCGGCTACGCGGTCCTGGTCCTGACGCCGTCGTAATCGTGTCCCGCACGGCGTGACGCGGCGCTCGTGCCGCCCGGCGACGGGAATCCCGCCATGCGGAGATGCGAACGTGGACTACGGTGACCGATCGTGGACCTTTATGGCGCACTCGCCTCGTTCGCGGTCATCGTGGCATTCCTCACGCTCACGCCCGGCCTGGACACCGCCCTGATCCTGCGTACGTCGCTGCTCGCCGGCCGGAGACCGGCCTGGGCCGTGGTGCTCGGCATCCAGGCCGGCACCCTGCTGTGGGGCCTGCTCACGGCCGCCGGCCTGTCCGCGCTCCTCACCGCCTCCCAGGTGGCGTACGAGGTGCTGCGGTGGGCGGGTGTCGCGTACCTGATCTGGATGGGCGGCCGGATGCTCTGGCACAGCCGCGGCGGCCGGGCCGACGACGCGGCGCAGCCCGGCCCGGCGGACGCCGGGTGGGGACAGGCGTTCCGGCGGGGCCTGCTGACCAACCTGCTCAACCCGAAGGTGGGCGCCTTCTATGTCGCGGTGCTGCCCCAGTTCATGCCCGAGGGCGTGCCGCACGCGGTGATGGGCGTGCTCCTGGCGAGCGTCCACGTGTGCGAGGCGCTCGTGTGGAGCGTCGTGCTCATCGGGTTCACCGGCATGATGCGGGGCTGGCTGCGCAGGCCCGCGGTCAAGCGCGCCCTGGACCGGCTCACCGGCCTCATCGTCATCGCCTTCGGCCTGCGCCTGGCGGTCCAGCAGTCCTGACCGCCCGCCCTCGAATCGAAGGACGCCGCCGGCCGCGCCGAGAGGCAGCACGGGGCGGCCGTGGTCGCGGTCAGGCCCGCGCTGCTGACTCAGGTCGGGCTCCCGGCGTACGGGCCGATGCCGCAGATCCGGGGGACCGCGGTGATCGGGACGTCCTCGGTGAGGGCGCGGACCAGCAGGGCCTCGACCCCGCGCAGCATGCCCTCGGCGACCTCCCGGGGCAGGTAGGCGGTGTCCACGATGAGGCTGAGCTTCCCGGTGTCGGGGGCCGAGACGACCGTGAAGAACGCCTTGAACCGGACGCCGGGCCAGGCGTTCGTGACGTACGTCCGGGTCTGCCCGGTGAGGCGGGCCACGTCCTCGTCGGGGCCGACGGGAGGCAGGCCCGGCCAGGTGCCGACGGTCCGCCTGTCGTTGAAGAACGCGTCGAGGTCCGGCTCCCTGCCGCGGCGGCGGCCGATCTCCTCCCGCATGGCCTGCATCGCGAACGGGTCGTAAAGCGCGTTGCGGTACGCCCTGAGCGCCCCCCGTTGCGCTGCCCGGCAGGCGGCGGCGAAGTCCGTGGCGGGCAGGTCGAGCACGAACAGGCCGTCCTGTTCCACGGTGCCGACCATCGCGTGGGTGCGCGCGTCGCGGCGGTTGCTGTGCACGAGCTGCATGACCGCACGCGGCCGGCCGCTCACCGTGGCCAGCACGGTGGCGCAGGCGGCGAGCAGCACGCTGGTCGTGCTGATCGTCCAGCGCTCCGCCAGCCGTTGCGCCGCGACGGCGAGCGCCGCCGACTCCATGCCGACCTCGATGAACCGCGGGTCGTCCGCCTCGCGCGGCGGATGGTCGAACACGTCGAGCGGCCCGTCCGCCAGCACCGAGTGCCAGTATCGGATGGACTTGGCCGAGCGCGCGGGGTAGGGCTCCTCCAGCTCCGCGGCCGCCTGGTCCATCGGCTGCCACTCGGCGGGCGGCGGTTTCTCGCCGCGCAGCAGGACCTTCCACTCCTCCGAGAGCGTGTTCAACGCCTGGAAGTCCACCGCCAGATGGGAGAAGGCGATCGCCAGCGCCATCGGGCGGCCACCCTTGACGACGAGGGCGCAGCGCAGCGGCAGGTCCCGGTCGTGGACGAAGGCCGTCCGGCCCAGCTCGCCCGCGACCCGCTCGGCGACCCGCAGCGCCCGGTCCTGGCCCGCCTCCACGACGTCCACGGTCAGCTCGCCGTCGCGTGCGACCCGCTGCACCGGCCCTTCCGGAGTGAGGGCGAAGGTCGTACGCAGGCTCTCGTGGCGTTCGAGCAGCACGCGCAGCGCGTCCAGGACGCTGCCGGGGTCACGCCTGCCGTACACCGGGAGCACCCACGGGCAGCTCAGGAACGTCTGGCTGTCGCCCATCAGATGGACCGCCCGCCATATCAGTCGCTGTCCCCAGGTCAGCGGCGCCTCGCCGTCCCGCGCGCCGCTGAACGCCACCGTCACCATGCGCGTGCCGTCCCTGCGACGGGCGTGGCCCGGGCCACCAGGGCGGACAGGGTGCCGACGTCCTCGACCGCGGCGAGCTCGTCGCACAGGTCCATCTCGACGCCGAACGCGTGCTCGACCGCGTCGATGAGCCGGATCCGCCCGAGCGAGGTGAGACCGAGCGCCGACAGCGAGTGACCGGCGGCGAGCACCTCCTGGACGGTGATCTCGCCGTCCGACACCTCTGAGATCAACTGCGCCAGCCGGCGCGTGTACTCCTCCGCCGTCACGCCGCACCTTCCTCTCGTACGACCCCGTCCTGGCACCATCGAACCGAAATTTTCGCCACGATGCCCTGTTCCGCGATGGGGATAGAAGTGCTGGTTAGTCCGGTTTGGGTTGCTCCGGAAATCCGGTGCAACGTGAAGAATAGGCAACAAGAGTGGTATGGCAACAGTGAAACTTGCAAGTCTTTGTCCGAAATCTTTCGGACGGGATGGCGTGGTCTCGGGGCGTGTGCGCAGGACGGGGACGGGCGGCGGCCGCACCGGGCGGCAAGATCCTTTGTCCGCCCGGGCTCGTACGATGAGGCCCATGACCAGGCACGGTTTCACGCTCACGGCACAGGGTCCGTTCGACTTCGGCGCCACGTTGCGCTTCGTCGAGGACTGGCCGGCCACCGGCGGGCTCCCCTCCGACGGGCGGGCGCTGCGCTTCGCCTACTGCGCCGAGTCCGACTGGCTGCCGATCGGCGTGACCGTGACCGCCGCGCCCGGTGGGGTCGCCGTGGCCACGACGCGGGCCGCGGGGCCGGGGATCCGGGGCGAGGTGGCGCGCATCCTGTCCCTCGACGTGGACGGTTCCGGCTTCGCCGAGGCGGGTGAGACCGACCCGGTACTCGGCGACCTGCAGCGCAAGAGCCCGGGACTGCGGCCGTTGTGCTTCTGGAGTCCCTGGGAGGCGGCCTGCTGGGCGGTCATCGTGCAGCGCTCGTCGATGCTCATCGCCGCCCGGATCAAACAGCGCATCGCGGAGCGGTATGGCGCGCGGGTGACCGTGGACGGGGAGCCGTACGCCGCCTTTCCCCCGCCCATGACGTTGCTGGAGGCGGGCGGCCTCGGCCTGCCCGCGCAGAAGGAGGAGTGGCTGCGCGGCCTGGCGCGCGCGGCGCTCGACGGCGTGCTCACCGCCGAGCACCTGCGCGCGCTCGACCCCCCGGAGGCGCTGGCCGAGCTTCGCGCCCTGCCCGGCGTGGGGCCGTTCTCGGCCGGCCTGATCCTGATCCGCGGCGCGGGCGCGCCGGACGCGTTCCCGGGCGACGAACCCCGCCTGTTCGCGATCCTGCGCGAGGCGTACGGCCTGCCGGAGGACGCTCCGCCCGCCGCCTACCGGAAGGTGGCCGAGGCGTGGCGGCCCTACCGCTCCTGGGCCTCCTTCCTGTTCCGGGCGTCCGGGTACGGCGTCCCGGCCGACGAGAGGTGAACGGCGACTACGCCGCCAGCAGCGTGGTGACCAGAACGAAGGCGGCGAAGACGGAAACGAGGACGACGAGCCCGATCAGGAATCCGGACCTCCTCGACGCCTTCGCGCCGGGGGCGGGCACGTCCACCACGACGGTCCCGGCGATGACGTCGTGCAGGCACCGCCGGCCCGGATCGCCGAAGATCCACAGGGCGTCGACGAGATAGAGAACCGGCCCGAGATACGGGGCCGCCGAGCTCAGGAGAGGATGGACGAGCGTCCGGATCCCCACCTGGCGATTCGCCGGCGTCGCTCCGGTCGTCGCGGCCACCACTTTCAGGCGGTACAGGCGCTTGCCGAGCGTCTGGCCCCACAGGGCGTGCTGCACCCAGAAGTAGGCGGCGTCCACAGCGATGATCGCGATCTGCAGGGGCCGGCCGGCCTCCGCGTAGGGGTTGAGCAGCGTGGTGAGGTAGTCGGCCTCGTCGGCCTCGGGCTGGGAGGTGATCCCCGGCACCAGCCCGATCAGAGTGTTGGCCGCGAGAAGGATCAAGTTGTCGACAAGGAAGGCGGCGAAACGGTGACGCCGTGCGGCGGTAGTCCACGTCGCCGTCTGGGGGGCGGTTGTCATGCGCGCAAGTGTGCCGTGACGCCCCGACATCGAGAGCGGCCGCCGCGGAGAGCGGTTCCGTCCCCCGGCTCGCGTGCGGCCGGTACTGCGCTTGAGAAAACGCTGAACGGGTCGCGACACCGTCTCATCGAAGTCTCATGGGCAGCCCGCCTGGGCCGGGGAGGCCGAGGACCGCTGGGGCGACAGCGTCCAGTGGGCGCAGTACGTCGAGCGGGCCGGCGAGATGACACCGGAGGACTGGAAGACGGTCGCGGCCGCCATCGCCGCACTGGACGCCGACCTCGCCGCCGCGAAGCGGGCAGGCGTCAGCCCCGGGTCGCCCGGCGCGAACGTCCTCGCGGAGCGGCACCGCGCACTGATGCCGAGGTATTTCGACTGCACCCACTCGATGCACGCCTGCATCGGGCGGATGTTCGCAGCCGATGCCCGGTTCGCCGCACACTACGACGCGGTCACGCCGGGCCTGGCGGTCTGGCTGCGCGACACGATCTGCGCGAATGCCAGGGCTCACGGCGTCGACCCGGAGTCCGCGACCTGGGAGTGATCGCGGCGTCCACCGGTGGTTCCGGCTCACCGGGGTGGTGCCGGCCGCGGCGAGGGACCCGGTGTATCGCGGACGTATCGAAAACCGCATACGCCACCGCAACAGCCTCGCGTCTTCGATGTGGACGTGAACCAGCGCGTCACTGTCAGCGCCGGATTCGTCGAGCGAGGAAGGACCGTGATCATGGATTCGGGTTCGATACGGGGCATCGACCGGCGGCGGCTGGTCAAATGGGGCGGGCTGGCGGCCGCCGGCGTGGTGGCGGCCGGCGGGCCGTTGGCGACCGCCGGGCCCGGCCACGCCGCCTCGTCTCCTCCCGGCTCGCCCCGGCGCGACCGGATCCCGCGGGACACCCTGCCCGGCGGGGCCTACGACCGGTACGTGGCGCGGCTGGCCGCCGAGGGGAAGTTCTCCGGGGTGGTGCTGCTGTCGCACCGGGGCCGTACGGTGCTGTCCCGCAGCTACGGCATGGCCGACAGGGAGAAGGGGATCCCCAACCACGAGGGCACGGCGTTCAGCCTCAGCTCGGCCGGCAAACCCTTCCACGCGGTGGCCATTCTGCAGCTGGCGCAGCAGGGCAAGTTGCAGCTGTCCGACCCGGTGGGCGAATACCTGAAGGGCTTCGCGCCGGAGATCGCCGAGCGGGTGACCATCGACAACCTGCTGTCCGGCTGCTCCGGGCTCGACAGCCCGGCCGAGGACGTGCGACGCGTCTTCCAGAGCCGGGCGGAGGTGCACGACTACTACGAGCGGCGGACCCGGCTGGCGAAACTGGTGGGTGTCCCGGGCGTTCCCAGCACCACCCACCAGGAGGCCGAGGCCACCATCCCTCCGCTGATCGTGGAGGCCGTGAGCGGCATGACGTACTGGGACTACGTCGAGAAGAACATCTTCGAGCGCTGCGGCATGACCGGCTCGGCGTTCTACACCAGGCCGCAGTGGCTCACCGGCAGGAACATCGCGCATCCGTACATGACGCTGGCCGACGGCAGCCAGGTGGACGCCCTCCGCAACCTCGACAAGGGCAGCCCCGCCTCGTACATGCTGGACAAGAACCCGGGCCGCGCCTTCATCGACGCCCCCGGGGACGGCGGCTTCGCCACCGCTCCGGATCTGGTCCGGTTCGCCCGGGCGCTGGGCGACGGCACGCTGCTGGACCGGCCCTGGGCCGACGTGCTCACCGCGGCCAAGGTCCCGCACGGCCCGGCGTCGTTCGGGGCGTACGGGATCCCGATCGAGATCGTCAATGGTCAGTGGATGTACCAGCGTGCCGGTGGCAACCCCGGTGTCGGCGCCAACTGGAGCATCTACCCGGACACCGGCTGGGTCGGGGTCATTCTCAGCAACAGCGAGGGCGTGTCGCTGCAGGACATGATCGGGCGGGAGATGCAGGCCGTCACCGGCGCTTCGCCCAGTGGAGGATCGGGCGGGGGATCGGGCGGCTGATGAACCGGAGCGCATCCCTGTCCGCACCGCCCCGCCGCACGCGCGGGACGGTGCTCGCCGGCCTGGCGATCCTCGGCCTGGCAGGTGTGTTGTTCGTCGTGCGGGGGCCGCTCCTGATGTCCGCTCCCAGGTGCTTCGCCGGGCGGTGGCACGGCTGCTACGACACGGAGAACGGCGTGCTGCTCATGACGCTGGTCGCGCTGCCGTTGGCCGCCCTGGTGGCGTTGGCCCTGGCGCGCGTCCGGCGAGCCGCCGGCGGCCGGTCGGCGTGGCGGACGTCGCTGGCCGAGGTGGGCATGGTCTACGGGACGGTGCCGTTCGTCTGGATCACCATGATGCCGGGCCCGGGGGCCGGCGTCGTCTCCGGCCGGGTGAGTCTGATCCCGTTCCGGGACCTGCTCACGATGGGGCCGCTCGGCATCGGCGGCAACCTGCTGGTCTTCGCGGCGCTGGGGTTCTTCGCCCCGATGCGGTTCGCGGCGCTGGCGTCCGTGCCGCGGATCCTGGCGCTCGGGGCGGGCTGCTCGGCCGTGATCGAAATCGCCCAGTACGTCCTGCGGCTTGACCGGGTGTCCTCAGTGGACGACGTGCTCGTCAACGCCGCCGGTGCCGTGCTGGCCGCACTGGCGTCGCGCCGCTGGTGGCGCACCACGGCGGCGGAAGCGCCGTCGGACCGGCCTCGCCCCGCGCCGGCGTCGGCAGGTTGAGTCGCGTGTCCGGTGTGCGCGGGCCTTCGCATACCTTGGCGATATGTTGTGCTGCGTAGGCTTCGGACATGCGCGTGCTGATCGTGGAAGATGAGCCCTACCTGGCCGAAGCCGTCCGTGACGGTCTGCGGCTGGAGGCGATCGCCGCCGACATCGCCGGCGACGGCGACACCGCCCTGGAACTGCTCAGCGTCAACTCCTACGACCTCGCGGTCCTCGACCGCGACATCCCCGGCCCTTCCGGCGACGAGGTCGCCCGGCACATCGTCGCCTCCGGCAGCGGCATCCCGATCCTCATGCTCACCGCCGCCGACCGGATCGACGACAAGGCTTCGGGGTTCGAGCTCGGCGCCGACGACTACCTCACCAAACCGTTCGACCTGCGAGAGCTCGTGCTGCGGTTGCGGGCGCTCGACCGCAGACGCGCGCACGCCCGGCCCCCGGTCGTCGAGATCGCGGGTCTCCGGCTGGACCCGTTCCGCCGGGAGGTCTTCCGCGACGGACGCTACGTCGCGCTCACCCGCAAGCAGTTCGCCGTGCTCGAAGTCCTCGTCGCCGCCGGAGGCGGTGTCGTCAGCGCCGAGGAGCTCCTGGAGCGGGCCTGGGACCAGAACGCCGACCCTTTCACCAACGCCGTCCGCATCACCGTCTCCGCCCTTCGCAAACGACTCGGCGAACCATGGCTCATCGCCACGGTGCCCGGGGTCGGCTACCGGATCGACGCCGGCACGGACACCAGGCACCCATGAGCAGGCACGCATGAACAGGCGCCCGGGGCTCAGCGCCCGGTTGAAACTCACCATCAGCTACGCCGCATTCCTCATGCTCGCCGGCGCTCTCCTGCTGGCCGTGGTCTGGGTGTTCCTGCTGCGCTACGTACCCGACGGTGTGTGGATCACCGGGCTGAGGGGCGGCGGGCCCTGGGCGCCGGCCCCGCCGTTCGTCCCCAACCGCACCGACCTCCAGCGCGCCTTCGTCCCCCGCGCGGCCCAAGCACTGGCCATTCTGCTGGCGTTCGGCCTGACAGGCGGATGGATCCTCGCCGGCCGGATGCTCGCACCGCTCACACAGATCACCGACGCCACCCGGAAAACCGCGAACGGACTCCTGTCCCATCGGATCCGCATGAAGGGCCGCCAGGACGAGTTCCGTGAGCTCGCCGACGCCTTCGACACCATGCTCGAACAAATCGAATCCCACGTCGCCGAGCAGCGCAGGTTCGCCGCGAACGCCTCCCACGAACTGCGCACCCCGCTGGCGATCTCACGGACGCTCCTCGACGTCGCCCGCAAGGACCCCACACGGGACCGGGACGAGCTCATCGAACGCCTGCACACCGTCAACCAGCGGGCGATCGAGCTCACCGAGGCCCTTCTGCTGCTCAGTCGCGGCGACCGCGGGAACTTCACCCGCGAGACCGTCGACCTCTCCCTCGTCGCCGAAGAGGCCACCGAGACACTGCTGCCCCTCGCCGAACAGCGCCGGATCACACTGGACGTCACCGGCGGGGCGGCCCGGACCAGCGGCTCCGCCGAGCTCCTGCTGCGGATCGTGACGAACCTCGTCCAGAACGCCATCGTCCACAACCTCCCCACCGGCGGCACCGTGACGGTCCACACCGGGGCGTACGGCGGCGCGAGCGTGCTGCGGGTCGAGAACACGGGCCCTCGGCTCCCACCGGAACTGGTGCCGACCCTCACCGAACCCTTCCGGCGCGGAACAGAGCGCGTACGCACCGGCGAACACGCGGGCGTCGGCCTCGGCCTGGCCATCGTGCACAGCATCGTCCGCGCCCACGACGGGACACTCGACCTCGTTCCCCGGCCCGACGGCGGTCTCCTCGTCATGGTCCGGCTTCCCCGCACGCCGTAGCCACCCTCCCGAGCGGACGCGCCGGGAAGCGCGCCGCGGCCGGCTACCTCGCCGCAGCGCGGCCGTGCTCCGGCGAGGTAGCCGCGTCTCGCCGGGTCAGCCGGCGGCGACGAGCGAGGAGGCGCCGGCCGGTGACGGCGTGGCGGTCCGCGGCCGGGTGTAGCCGGCGGGCCGCAGCGGGCCGGGGTCGTCGTGCGTCACCGGCAGCAGCGGCATCACCTGCTCGCCGAACCGGTACGTCTCCTCCAGCAGCGGATTGCCCGAGACGATGAACGAGTCGATCCCCAGGGCGTGGTACTCGCGGATGCGCGCGGCGACCGATTCGGGGCTGCCGACCAGTGCGATGCCGGGGCCTCCGCGGATCAGGCCGAAGCCCGACCACACGTTGGGATACACCTCGAGCTCCTGGGCGAAGCGCGGCTTGACGCCCTTGTGGAAGGCGAGCTGCCGCGCCTGCCCCACGGACTCCTGCTTCACCGCCTCGGCCTGCACCCGTGCGACGACGCCGTCGTCCACATGGTCGAGCATGTCCTGCGCCGCCGCCCAGGCCTGCTCGTCGGTGTCGCGGACGATCAGGTTCAGCCGGATTCCGAAACGGATCGAGCGGCCGTGCCGGGCGGCCCGGGCGCGTACGTCCGCGATCAGCTCCGCGGTCTCGGCGGGCGGCTCGCCCCACGTGAGGTAGTTGTCGATGTGCTTGGCCGCCACGTCGCGGGCGATCGGCGAGGCGCCGCCGAACCACAGCGGCGGGTACGGATCCTGCAGAGACAGGAACGCGGCCTCGGCCCCCTGGATCTTGAGGTGCTTGCCGTCGAAGTCGACGCGTTCCCCGCGCATGAGCGCCCGGTAGACGGTGAGGAACTCGTCGGTGTGCTCGTACCGCTCCTCGTGCTTGAGGTGCACCCCGGCGGCCTCGAGCCCGATGTGCCCGCTCACGATGTTCAGGATGACCCGGCCGCCGGAGTTCTGGTCGAGCGTCGTCGCGAGTTTCACCAGCGACGTCGGCGTGTACACCGAGGGGTGCACCGCGATCACGAACTTCATCCGCCGGGTCGTGGGCACCAGCGAGGCCGCCGTGATCCAGGGGTCCATGCCGCCGGTCGGCTGGGTGGCCAGCAACGCGCCGTAGAAGCCGTTGACGTCGATCGACTTCGCCCACGCCTGGACGTACTCGAAGTCGACCGGCCGCTTCCATTTCGGGTCCCACGGATATCTGCCGTCGTTGGCGATCAGGTACCAGAGGATTTCCAGCCGGCGCTCGGGGAGCGGCGGGAGAAGGTCGGTCTCGGTCATCGGCGCGCTCCGTCGGTCGTGCTCGTGCTCGTGCTGGTGTGTGTACTCAAGGGACGATCGGCTTCGATCCGCCCAGGGCGGCGGCGTGGATCTCCAACGTGGCCGCCTCCTCGATCGTGGCGACGAGGCGGGCGGTGCTCAGCGGGCTGTCGTCGAAGGCGAGCAGCCCGTGGTTGGCCAGCAGGACGGCCCTGGTGCCGGGATGCTCGGCGAGCAGGCCGGCGATGGACGCGCCGAGGTCGCCGTTGTTGCGCGTGCGGTACGGCGCGCAGGGGATGTCGCGGGTCTGCCCGCGGTTGACGAGCGGCTCGTAGTTCGGCGGGATCGGCCGGTGGGCCAGGGCGAACGCGGTCGCGTGCGTCGAGTGTGTGTGGATGACGGCGTTCACCTCCGGACGGGTGTAGGCAAGGGTGTGCATCTGGAGCACCTGCCGCACCCCGGGGCCGAGCTTGCCCGCGACCAGGTCGCCGTCCAAAGTGATCACGCCGAAGTCCTCCTCGCCGATGTCGGCGGGCAGTCCCTTCGCGTTGATCAGCAGGTGGCCGGGGGAGTCCGGCAGGCGGACGCTCGCGTTCGCCGAGTACGGATTCTGCAGCGCGCCCAGTTGGTGCAGCAGGCGCACCGCCCGGACGAGTTCGGCGCGTACGGCCGCGTCGGCCGGGGTCAGCACCAGCTCACCGGCCTTCAGCCACTCGCCCTCGCGGACGGGGCTGGTCAGGGTCGGGGTCATCGGTCTTCCTTCGTGTCGCAGGTCGGGCGTGGGGATCGGGCGTGGGGATCGGGCGTGGGGGTCGAGCGGGAGGTCAGTCGTGGGTGCGGGTCGCGCCGAAGTGCCAGTGCAGGACCCGTCGCTCGACGAACAGGAAGGCGGCGTTGAGGGCGTAGCCGAGCATCGCGATGGTGACCGCGCCGACGATCAGGTCGGTCACCTGGAAGCTCTGCTGCTGGATCATCAGAAGATGCCCGAGGCCGTCGTTGCCGGCGATCATGCCGACGACGACCGAGATCACCAGGGAGGCGGCGAGGGCCGAGCGGAGCCCCACGAAGATCGAGGGTGCGGCGGCCGGGATCACGATCTCGGCCATCGTCTGCCGCCAGGTCAGCCCGAAGGTGCGCGCGGTGTCCATAGTCGTGCGGTGTGTGGATCCCGCGCCCGAGTAGGCGTTGAGCAGGATGTGGAAGAACGCCGCCAGCGCGACCACGCTGATCTTCATCGCGTCGTCGATGCCGAGGTAGAGGATCAGCAGGGGGATCACCGCCGAGATCGGCATCGGCCGCAGCAGTTCGAGCGGTGGTTCGAGCAGCACGTAGACGAGCCGTACGCGGGCCATGAGCACCCCGATCACCACGGCCAGCACGGCGGCGACCCCGTAGCCGATCAGCATCGTACGCAGGGTCTGCAGGGTCGCCGTCAGCAGCGGCCCGCCGAGGATCTGGTCCCACCACTGGACGGCGACGTCGCTGACGGTGGCGTATCTGGGCGACGGGTTCAGCGTGGCGTACCGCTGCCAGGCGACCAGGGCCGCGGCGAACACGAGCCAGCCGAAGAGCCTGCTGCGCAGCGCGCGCAGGAACCAGGGGCGGCGTTTCGGCGCGGAAGGCGCGGAAGGCGCGGAAGGAGCGGAAGGGCCGACGGCGGCGGGGCCGGGGGCCGCCGGGAGCGGCACGGCGCCGGCGGCTCTCGTCACTGTGGGATTGGTGGTCATTCGCCGGAGTCCTCTCAGTCCAGGACCAGGTGCAGCAGTTCGCGCCGGTGGTGCAGGAACTCCGGCGACTCCCGCGTGGGCACCTGGCCGCGCGGGCGGGGCAGATCGGTCCGTACGTCCGCGAGCACGCCGCGTCCCTCGGGATGCAGCACCACGACCCGGTCGGCCAGGTAGACCGCCTCGTCGATGTCGTGGGTCACGAACACCACCGTCAGCCCCTCCTCGGCCCAGGCGTGCAGGAGGACGTCCTGCAGCTTGGCGCGGCTCAGGGCGTCCACGCCGCTGAACGCCTCGTCCATGAGCAGCAGCTGGGGCCGCGCGGCCAGCGCGCGGGCGATGGCCGCCCGCTGCTGCATGCCGCCGGACAGCTCCCACGGGTACCGGTCGGCCGCGTGGCCGAGGCCCACCAGATCGAGGTAGTGGGCCACCAGCTCGTCGTGACCGCCCGCGGCCGGTTCGTACGCGTGCCGCAGCCCGAACCGGACGTTGCCCGCCACCGTCTTCCACGGCAGCAGCGACTGGGCGTAGTCCTGGAAGACGCAGCGCGCCTGCCGCGGCGGCCCGTCGATCGGCTGCCCGGCCACCCGGATCTGTCCCGCCGTGACGGGGAGGAGACCGCTGAGCAGCCGCAGCAGCGTGGATTTCCCGCAACCGGACCGCCCGACGAGGGCGACGAACTCCCCGGCGGCGATGTCCAGGGACAGCCCGCGCAGGGCGGTCACCTCCCGCCGGCGGGTGCGGTACGTCTTCGCGACGTCGTCCGCCGTCAGCAGGGTCCCGGTGCCCGCGGCCGAGCTGCGTGTGGTCCCGGCCGCGGCGGGTGCGGCTGATGTCGCCATGGAGGCTCCCGGCGTTCGTGGGTGATGGTCAGGGGGTGGCGGCCGTGGCGGTGGGCCACAGGTAGGGCGTGAGGTCGAAGGGCTTCTTCAACGCGCCGAACCGCGCGCCCGTCTCGATCCACTTGTTCTCGGCGGCCACGTCGAACGGGCCGCTGAGCTCGCCGCTGGTCGCCGCCGACGCCTTGTCCAGCGCGCCGGGATACTTGGCCTCCAGCTTGGCGACGTCCGCGCCGCCGTACTTCACCAGCAGCGTGTTCTGCGCGAGCGGCTCGGACGACTGGAACGCGGTCACGCCCTGCCGTACGGCCCGTACGAAGCGTCTGACCAGGTCCGGGTGGGCCTCGGCGAAGCTGCGCAGCGCACCGTAGCCGGACGTCGCCGCGCCTTCGGGCACGCCGGAGTCGAAGGTGCCGGCCACCGTCAGGCCGTACTGCGCCTCCCAGGCGGTGACGTACGCGCCGCTGGTGGCCGCGGCGTCGAGCGTGCCCTGGGCCACCAGGCCGCCCGAGGTGGTGCGGTCCTGCACGGTGGTGTACTTCGGGCCGTTCGGGTCGAGGCCCTGGTCGGCGAGCCACTTCTTGATCTGCACGGTGGTCAGCGCCTGCGCCGGCACCCCGAGCTTCTTGCCGGCGAGGTCCTTCGCCGAGGTGATGCCGCTGCCCGGCTTCGTCACGATGACGTTGACCGGCTGCCCGGGCTTCAGCGCGTTGGCCGGGTTGATGATCGTCAGTTTGAAGCCCTGCTCGATCGCGGCCGCCCAGGCGAAGATGTCGGCCCACGCGATGTCGATGGAGCCGCCCTCGGTGGCCGCGACGAGCGCGGGGCCGCCGCTGAGCGTCACGAGTTCGACCTTGATGCGCTCCTTGTCGAAGAACCCGTTCTCGATCGCGGAGTACACACCCGGGGGCGAGCCGGCGATGACGCCGACGCGGACGGTGTCCACGCCCTGCGCGCCGGACTCGCCCTCCGACGACGCCGCCGACGTGCCGCAGGCGGCCAGCAGCACGCCGACGGCGGCGACCGCCGTCAGGAACAACGGACGGCGGACGCGAGCACGACCGGCGGGCCGGGCCGAGGAGCCGCGGCCGCCTGAGGTGGATGTGCTGATCAACTCATGGCCTTTCGAGAGAGCAAGGGGGGTCGGCCGGTGACCGGCGCGGCTCCGCCGCTGCCGGCCCGCACGGGCGTGATGGGGGAAGACGGCGCGCGGATGACAGGCGGCAACCGGTCCCGCGCGTACGGGGAGACGACGGGCGGCAACCGGTCCCGCGCGAGGGGAGGGAGAACGGGCGGCCGCGGTCAGTCCCGCACGGCCAGCCGCTCGTACGCGAGCCGCAGGGGCTGCGGGTCGATCCAGGCATCGAGGTCGAAGTCGGCGCCGAGGAAGCCGTGACGCAGCAGGAACGCCTTCTGGATCCGCAGCAGGTCCACCCGCTCCTCGTCCAGAGTGGGGTGGAGCGTGCGGTGGAATCCCTCCCGGTAGGCCAGGAGGACGCCCTGCGCGCCGGATCCGGTCTCGGCCGCGAGCACCGCGCGTACGCCGTCCGGATCGCCGGTCGCCCAGTCGGCCGCGCGCAGCGTCTCGACCAGGAACTCGACCACCAGCTCGGGGCGCGACCGCAGCAGGTCCTCGTGCACCGTGATCGGCCGCGGGGTTCCGTTGTTGACCCTGGACCGCCGCCACGGCACCGCGTCCAGGTCGATGCCGACCACCGCGCCGCGGACGTGGGCGGCCTCCAGCGCGGCGGCGCCCTTTACGTAGACCGCGTCGACCCGTCCGGCCGCCAGCTCGTCCAGCTCCCGGAACCGCGGCGCGGCGCGCTCGGCGCGGATGCGGCCCGGGGGGACGACCGGGTCGAGCGGCACCTCGACGAACTCCACGTCGTCGAGCGTCAGACCGGCGAGCCCGAGCGCGCCCTTGAACCCGTGGAGGGCCATGGCGCGCGCATGGCTGGTGTCCCTCGTGGCGGCCCAGCCGGGTACGGCGATCCGCGCACCCCGGAGGGCGGCCGGCGAGGTGATCGGCGAGTCCGGGCGGACGACGATCGACTGCCCCTCGTCGATCCAGGTGAGCCCGACCAAGCGGGTCCTGGCGCCCTCGGCCCGCGCCGCGATGGCGGGCACGTTGCCCCCTTCGCGGATCAGGCCGACGAGGTCGTGGTCGTAGTGGTGCCGGGCGATCTCCAGCGGGGCGTCCTGGAGGATGCCGACCTCGACGCCCAGGTCCGCGTACCGCGCGGCCAGCCGGCCGGTCGCGTAGGCGAGCCCGCCGGCCGTCGGAACCGGACAGCGGGTGAACCAGACGGTGTCCACGGACTCGGCCGTCGCGGGCATGCTCCGCCCCTTTCGCCGCCGTCTCTGTCGAGACGGGCGTATTCCTAGTAACTATGTAGGAATAGTAGGAGAGGTCCGTGATCGGAGCAAGTGAGCGTTCAGTCCTGTGATGGGCGTCACGACCGCCGAATGCCGATGGCACTCGTCTTCCTCGGCATCGGCCGTAGTGCTACCCGACCGCTGTGACGTCGTGAGTCGAGGCGAAGAAGAGGGCGTGCAGGTTGGTCCGCAGGGTGTGGGCGTCGGGATGCCCGAGCTCCGTGAGGATGGAAAGGGCACGCAGCCAGGCTCGGTAGGCGGCCTCGTGCTCGCCCGCGGCGCGCTGCGTCGCACCGAGGCGGGTGAGGGTGTAGGCCTCTCCGTACCGTTCGCCGAGCTGCTGGAAGAGCGTGAGAGCCTCCTGATAGCTCGCGGCGGCTTGAGCGTGCCGGCCGAGGTGGTGCAGGGTCTGACCCAGGCTGTCCCAGGCGGCCGCCTGGCCGTAGCGGTCGCCGATTCGCACGTACAGGGACAGGACCTCCTGACAGGCGGGCAGGGCCCGACCGTGATCGCCGAGCTGACCGTGCGCCCACCACATCCCCACCAGGGCGAAGGCCTGTCCGATCTGATGGCCGGCCGCGCGGAACAGGCGAAGCGCCTGCTCGGAGTGGCGCAGCGTGTCCGAGTAGCCGGCTTGCCGGGCGAACGCCAGGGCGAGGCTGAGATGAGTCCGGCCCCTGCCGGAGGATTCGGTCAGCTTCTCCCACTGGGACAGGGCGTGCCGGTAGTGGGTCAGGGTGTCGTCGCCGAGCCCCGAGGCGTTCGGGTCGTGGCGCCCGCGCTGGGTCAGGAAATCGGCCAGGGTCCACACCAGTTGCCAGGCGTGGGCGTCGAAGCCGGCCTCGGCCGCGTGCTGGACGGCACCGACGACAACCGCGTGCTCGGCGGCGAACCATGCCAGCGCCTCATCGTGATCCAGGAGGGGGTGGACGGTCACCCCCGGCTGCGCCGGGACGAGGGAAAGCGGATCGCGAGACGGGTTCAGCAGCAACGCCGCGCCGTGAGCGGTGTGCAGGTAGTGGTCGAACATCCGGTGCAGCGCCGCGTGCCGATCGGTGTCGCCGTCCCACCGCCGGGTCAGCTCGGCGGCGTACGCGCGCAGCAGATCATGCATGCCGTAGCGGCCCGGGGCCTGTTCGGTGAGCAGATGGGCGCGGGTCAGCTCGGCCAGCAGCCGCCGGGCCCGAGCCACCGGCACGCCGGCCAGACTGGCCGCGGCGGGCACCGTGACATCGGGGCCGGGATGCAGGCTCAGCAGCCGGAACAGCTCTGCCACCGGGGTGCCGAGGGTCCGGTAGCTCCAGGAGAACACCGCCCACAGATCGCCGCTGTCGCTCAGCGCGTCGGCCACGGCCGCGAGCGGGAACGCCGGCCGGGTGGCGGCACGCGCCGCCACGACCGCCAGTGCCAGGGGCAGTCCCGCGCACGCGGCGACGATCTCCTCGACCGCCTGAGGCTCGGCCGCCACCCGGCAGGCCCCGAGGCGGCCGGCGAGCAGCTGACGGGATTCGGTGGGCGTGAGCAGGTCCACGGTGAGCGGGCAGGCGCCTTCCATCGCGACCAGACCGGTCAGCTGCTCGCGGCTGGTCACCACCGCCGCGCAGCCGGACGAACCGGGCAACAGCGGCCGCACCTGCTCGGCGTCGCGTGCGTTGTCCAGCACTACCAGCACCCGTCGGTCGGCCAGCAGGCTGCGGTACAACGCCACCTGCGCGTCGAGCGCGGGCGGGATGTCGTCAGCCGGGACGCCAAGGGCGTGCAGGAACCCCCGAACCGCCTCGCCCGGCGTCATCACCGGCCCATTCGGGTCGAACCCGCGCAGATTGACATATAGCTGCCCATCCGGGAATCGAGCGGCGACCTGATGCGCCCAATGCACCGCCAGCGTCGTCTTGCCCACACCCGCGGTGCCCGACAGGAGGGGGATCGCGACCGCGCCCGCCGGAGCCGTGCCGTCGGCGGGCAGCAGCCGGTTCAGCGCATGGAGGACACTCGCCCGTCCGGTGAAACCGGGTACGTCCCCCGGCAACTGCCGCGGCACCGGTAAGCCCGGGCGCACCTCCACGTGCCCTCCGGCCGGCGGCGGGCCGAGGGCGGGGTCGGCGCGCAGGATCCGCTCGTTGAGAGCACGCAGCTCCGGCCCCGGCTCGATGCCGAGTTCCTCGATCAGGAGGGCACGTGTGTCGCGGAAGACCTCCAGGGCCTCGGCTTGGCGGCCGGAGCGGTACAACGCCAGCATCCAGTAGCAACGCAGCCGCTCCCGATACGGGTGAGCCGTGGCGAGCCGGCCCAGTTCTCCGATCAGCGCACTGTGCCGGCCCAGCTCCAGATCCACGCAGACGCTAAGTTCCTGGGCGCGCAGTTGTGCCTCCTCCAGCCGCCGGACCTCCTGCATCACGATTGCGACATCACTGGCATCCGCGTACGGCGTGCCCCGCCAGAGTTTCAACGCCTGCCGCAATGTGGCGCCGGCCGATTCGAGGTCCCCGCGGTCATAGGCGGCCTGCCCGCGGTCCACCAGATCCGCGAAACGCAGCGCGTCCACCTGGCCGGCTCCGACGATGATCGCGTACCCGGCCGCGCTGTGCACGATGTGCTCCTGCCCGGCGATCGAATGCCGCAGCCGATGCACATAGCCCTGGAGGTTCTTGCGCGCGCTGGCGGGCGGCTGTCCGTTCCACAGCGCCTCGATCAACGCCGGCACCTCCACCGGCTCCCCGGCCCTGCAGAGCAGCAATGTCAGCAGACGACGCCACTTCGCCGGCTCCACCGCCACGGCCACCCCGTCGCGACGGACCTCCAGCGGTCCGAGCACGCCGAATTCGATCAACAGCCCCCGCCCTTCATCGCATGACAATTCGAATCTGACGGCGATCAATCAAATCGTCAAGGAAGGAGACAACCACCGCACAACCGCCGCACAACCGCCACGGCTCACCATCGGTACAGAATAGGTAGCCGGCCGATACAGCCCTTGATCCGGGGAGGTACTCCGCGTGCCTGTTCCGTCCCGATCGTCGTTGCACCACACCTGAGGGAAACACCCCGACGGAAGGATTCAGGCGTGCGCAAGTTCCTCCGCGTACTGACGACGCTCGTCGTCACGATCGCAGGTCTCTCCCTGCCGATGATCGCCGCTCAACCGGCGCAGGCCGCCGCCAGTGTCTGCTCCTCCAGGTACGGTTCCTATTGGAACCACCAGGACAAGGCGCACTGGTGGGCGGCGGCGGCAGCCGGCAGGGCGCAACAACACCGAATGCCCATCGACCTTCAGGGGCCGTGGAAGGACGACGGCGTCCAGGCCCATATCTGGGACTGGTACGGCGGAGAAAGCCAGTACTGGTGCCTGCACAGGATAGAATTCGCCAACCAGTCGTACGCATTCCAGTTCAGAAACTATTACACCGGAAAATGTCTCGGTGTACCCGAGTTGGGTAACTACGTCGCCGTGCGGCAATACACCTGCACCTCCGATGGTTACAGGCAGCGGTGGGTGCTGATGGGCCAAGGCCTCGTGAGCACACCTGACGGGATCAAGACCGGGCAGGCACTCCGTATGGACGATTCGAATTACTGTCTGGACGTCCGGGACGAGCAGACCGCGGCGGGGACGCCGCTTCAACTCTGGACATGCTCGAAAACTCCGAATCAGGTGTTCTACTGATTCCGGTAGAGCGAACTGCCCAGCCGTGAGAACGGCCCTTCGCGGCCCTGCCCGATGAGACGGGGAGAAGGCCGGGGGCTGGAAAGCAGGGGTCTCGGCGCACACCGGGACCCCTGCGCCATGTCCCGGCTCGGCCGGAGTTCGGATATCCGGTGGTATCACCATCCGCCGGCCTGCCGGCGGGAGCACGTGCGGTGACGTGCCCGAGTTGACGTGCGGGATCGCCGGCCGGGGGCCGTCCTCCAGCACCTCGACCGCGCCGAGCAGACCTCGCAGGCCGATCCGCTCGCGTTCGACGTCCGTCGGGTCGAACAGCCATTCGGCGATGGGCAGGGCGGCCGCCTCTTCTGCGAGGCCGCGCTCGGCCTCGATCATCTCCTCCTCGACTTCGATCTCGAGTTCGTGCAGGAATCCGTTCTCGTCGCTCGGAGCGGTCATCGATCCTCTCTGTTCTGTTCTGTGCGGATGGCTCGGCCCGGGGACGCGACGACCGGGGCGGCCCGCGGGGCGGAGGAACCACGGTCATAGCGTGCGCACCCGTATGGATGGACTGGACTATTCGCCGGTGGCGGCGCGGTCGAGCCAGTCGTGGTAGCGGATCGCGCCGAGCGCGGCGCCGTCGTCGACGGGCACCAGCGACCGCTCGCTCAGCTCGCTGCCGAAGTAGCGCGCGTGCTGGTCGGTGACCACCTCGCGGGGGTCGCCCCAGGCGGCCAGCGCCTGACGGAAGAACTCGTCCATCCGGAACTGCTCGGGGCCGGCGATCTCGACCCTGCCGTTCAGAGGCGACCCCACCGCGGTCCGGCCGACCGCCTCGGCGACGTCGTCGCCCGCGATGGGCTGGAAGAGCACGGGCGCGATGTGCACCATGCCGTCCACAGTGGCCTCGTCGGCGATGCCACGGGCGAACTCGAAGAACTGGGTCGAGTGCACGAGCGAGAACGGGACTCCCGATTTCTCGATCAGCTGCTCCTGCGCGATCTTCGCCGCGAAGTAGCCGTTGTCCGGCATCCGCTCGGTTCCCACGATCGACACCGCGACGTGGTGACCCACGCCCGCCGCCGCCTCGGCCGCGAGCAGGTTGCGCGTGGAGGTCTCGAAGAACTCCAGCACCGCGGCCCGCTCGAACGACGGCGAGTTCGAGACGTCGACCACCACCTGCGCACCCGCCAGCACCTCGGCCAGTCCCTCGCCGGTCAGTGTGTTGACGCCGGTGTTCGGCGACGCCGCCACCGCCTCGTGCCCCTGCCTGCGCAGCGTGGTCACGAGCTTCGACCCGATCAGGCCGGTTCCGCCGACTACCGTGATCTTCATCGCGTTCCTCTCGGTCCGCCGGGCCGCACCGTCGCCGCCCGGTCGCCAGCTAAGACCGGACAGCCCTCGGGCTTGTGACGGCTGCCGTCGAATCGTTCTCCGACCGCTGATGGGTGCGGGTGGCTGCCGTCCGATCGTGACGGCGATCAGCACAACGCAGACGGCCGCGATCGCCCCGGCCACGCCGGCCTCGCCGGTCCAGGGCGTCGCGAGTGTTCGTCGTGCTGGTTCCGGCGAACGTCTACGCCGCGATCGAGGGCGTACCGCTGAACGGCGATCCGGCCACACCCTTGTGGCTCAGAATTCCGGAGCAGATTGTCTACATCACGATCGCTCTCTGGGCGACCAGGCCCGTCGGACCACCGAGGATCACCGCGCGGGGACGCCGGCCCTGTGGCCCGCCCAAACGAGTGGCGAGTGAAAACGCCAGTGGCACGCCGTGAGGCAAGCTGATGACGTGAGTGTCCATGTGCCTCCGGACGACGTCGGAGCCCCCCGGGCGCAGGCCGGCCCCAACCCGCAGCACCTGCTGACGACCCTGCTCGGTGAGTACCTCGACTCCTCGGACGCCGGCCTTCCGTCGATGGCGGTGGTCGCGATGCTCGGGGAGTTCGGCATCAGCGAGCCCAGCGCGCGGGCCGCGTTGTCCCGGCTGACCAAGCGTGGCCTGATAGCCGTGCGGGGATCCGGACGGCCGTCGGTGTACCACCTCACGCCACAGGCGATCGCCAGGCACCGTTCCCGGATGGATCACTTCCTGAGCTTCGGCGCGCGCCCGCCGCAGTGGACCGGCGAGTGGGTGACCGTCTGCTTCTCGATCCCCCAGTCTCGGCAGGCACAGTCTCGGCAGGCACAGTCCGACAAGGCGGAGTCTCGCCCAGCAGAGTCCGGTCAGGCCCCACGGCACGCGGTCCGCAAGGCGTTGGGGGCGCTGGGGTTCGCGCGGCTGTACGACAGCGTGTGGATCCGGCCCGGATCCGACACCGGTCCGGTGACCCGGGCGCTGCACGACATCCTGGACGACGTCGACGGTGGTCGATGGTCGGTGATGCACACCCGGTTCGACGAGGAGACCGGCCCGCATGGCCCGGCCGCCGCCTACGATCTGGCCGGCCTCGCCTCTGCTTACGAGGCGTTCATCGCGGAGTATTCGGATCTGCGGGCGGCCGTCCGGAATGGGGAGATCGACGCGAGCCGGGCGCTGGTGGCCCGGACCTCCGTCATGGATTCCTGGCGGAAGTTCCCGGACATCGATCCGAACCTTCCCGAGCATCTCCTACCGGCGCCATGGCCCCGCCAGGCCGCCAGGGACCTCATGCTGGAGATCCATTCGGCTCTGGGCTCGCTCGCCGAGGCGCGGCTCATCCAGGTCGTGACGCCGTACTGGCCGGACGCCGCTTCCTGGATCACCCACTTCAACGCGTCGGAGAACTCCCTTTCGGCCCCGGCCGGCGGGGACGGCTGAAGAAACTTTCACGCACTCGCGCGACCGCCCGGCCGCCGGAACGCGTCGCGCGACCGCCGCGGCGCGTCCGCTTCCGGCCGGCAGCCGGCCCACCGAGGGCCCTCGGAGTCTCCGGCAGGCCGGGCACTGTGACCTGCGCCGGAGCCGCCTCCACCCCGCTCCGTCCTCCCTGCTCGGGGCAGGGGAGCGGTCGCGACCATCCGAGGTCGACCTGCGCGCCCGGGCCCGAGTGCGTCAGGGGCGTGTCCTGTCCGCGGGGGCGCCGCTCGATGTGTCGCATGCGGTCGCTTGACACTTTTCGTGACCGTGTTGATATTAACTGCACGCTGCTCTCATCGGCGCGTTTCGCCTGGCGCGGGCGCGATTCGCAGCCGATAGTCCGCCATATCGATCCCCCAGATTCGGTCGGCGCCGACCAGCCTGGCCACGGTGGCAGTCCTGTGCCGTCGCCGGGCTCCGTCGGCGTGCGCCGCGTATTCCACATCCGGCACAGAGCGCCGTCGTGACACCTTCGGAGGGCGAAATGAGAAAACGCTCGATCATCAGCGCAGTACTGGCGGCCGCGATGGCCCCGGTCTGCGCCGGGGTAGTGGCGCTCACGACCACACCGGCCTCCGCGGCGGTCGGCGGCTCGGGCCCCTACCCCGCTGATTACGAGACCTCGGCCAGCCTGCCCAATCACACCATTTACCGGCCCGGAACCCTTCCGTCCGAGAAGCTCCCCATTTTCGTCTGGGGCAACGGAGGCTGCTCCGCCAACGGGACGGGGCAGCTGAACTTCCTCCGCGAGATCGCGTCGCACGGGTTCCTGGTCATCGCCAGCGGCAGCCCGAACGGCTCCGGTTCGACGACGTCCCAGATGCTCACGCAGTCCATCGATTGGGCGGTCGCGGAGAACAGCCGCCAGGGCAGCAAATACAACGGCAGGCTCGACACCGGCAAGATCGCTGTAGGGGGCTGGTCCTGCGGAGGGCTGGAGGCCTACGCCGTCTCCAACGACTCACGGGTCACCACGACGACCATCTTCAGCAGCGGGTTGCTGAACGACTCCGACGACTACCAGCTCCGCCGGCTGACGAAGCCGATCGCCTACTTCATCGGCGGGCCCAGCGACATCGCCTACCCGAACGCCATGGACGACTGGGGCAAGTTGCCGGCCGGGCTGCCCGCGTTCATGGGCAATCTGAACGTCGGACACGGCGGCACCTACGACCAGACCAACGGCGGCGAGTTCGGCCGCGTGGCGGTGCTGTACCTCAAGTGGCGGCTCAAGGGCGACACGACGGCCGGCGCCAACTTCGTCGGCCCCAACTGCGGCCTGTGCAACACCCAGTGGCAGGTCCAGCAGAAGAACCTCACGCTCGACGGCGGCACCTCGTCCCCCAGCCCGGGGGTGACACCCAGCCCGACCGTGACTCCCACCTCCGGTGGTGGCAGCGGGCCGATCAGGGGGACGGCCTCCGGCCGGTGCCTGGACGTGCCCGGCGCGAGCACCTCGGACGGCACGCAGGTGCAGCTGTGGGACTGCAACGGCCAGACCAACCAGACCTGGGCGTCCACCTCCGCCGGTGAGATCCGGGTGTACGGCAACAAGTGCCTCGACGCGGCCGGCACCGGCAACGGCGCCAAGGTCCAGATCTACTCCTGCTGGGGCGGCGACAACCAGAAGTGGCGCGTCAACTCCGACGGCAGCATCCAGGGCGTCCAGTCCGGGCTGTGCCTGGACGCCACCGGAGCCGGCACCGCCAACGGCACCAAGATCCAGCTCTACTCCTGCCACGGCGGCACCAACCAGAAGTGGGCCTGGAACCGATAGCCCGCACCCGTGGCCCGCGGTGCGGAACACCACTCCGCACCGCAGGTCACGACCCGGCAACCCGCACCCGCTGATCCATGGATGACACAGGCGCACGCCACGGATCCCCGCCGCGGCGTCGGGACGCTGTGGCCCGGCGCAAGGCCCCATCCGGACACCCCGCGAAACGTCAGGATGCCTGGCAGCTTCGGAGCACGGCTGATTGTCGGTGGGGCGATCTAGTGTCCCGGCCATGACTTCAGCGACGCAGGCGTACACGTACGCCGCGCCTTCCTCCCTTGTCGACGGTCGTCTCGGATTGGCGACCTCCGGCGGGCGGGCCCTGTCCGGTCCGGCCGTGGCCCCCCGGTTCTTCAGCGGCGTGGTGACCCAGGCGGCCCCCGCCGCGGCGGCCCTGCTCGGCGTGGCCGATGTGGCGCTGGCCCGCTATCACCAGCCGCAGGCGCGGCCCGGCTGGGTGCGCGACCCGGTGGTGACATGCAACGGAGACCGGCTGCGGTTCGAGTCGTTCTCGGCCTGCGGCGGCGTGTACGCCCGGCTTGATCTGCTGAACGGCGCGCTCGACGGCGAGGTGTTCGACCGGGGCACGACCAACGTCGACGTCAACGCACCGCTCCGGGAGGCGCTGGCGCGCATCGGCGCGCGTGACCCGTTGCACCTGGGGGTGGGCCTCGACGAGCTGGTCGTGACCACGATGGACGGCGCGGTGGTGGAGAAGAAGGTGCCGCTGCCCGAGCGGTGGCTACGCGGCTTCGCCGAGGTGCAGGTCATCGCCTCGGGCATGGACCAGCGCGGTGAGCTGACCGGAATGGCGGCGGTGCGGTTCCTGCGCGGGCTGCCCAAGAAGGGCACGGTGTGGGTGTCACAGGCGGGGCGTGAGCTGAAGGTCTCCGACCGTCAGGTTCCGGGCTCGGTCCGGCTCGCCGGCCCCAACCGGCTCGGCACCCTCCTGCCGTTGCTGCGCTTCGCGAAGTCCCTCCGCGTCTACGGGCCGGCCGACGCCGCCTCCAGCGCCTGGGAGCTGGAGCTGCCGGGCATGCGCTACACGCTCACCCTCTCGCCCGAGCGCTGGCGCGGCTTCTCCGGGGAGGGCGCGGTCCTCGACGACCTGGCCACCGACGAGGCCGAGAACGACGCCGACGTGGTGGGCATGCTCCTCAACTTCGAGCCCGAGGTCGAGATCGGCCTGCTGGCCGACCGCGCGGGCATCCCCGCCGACCGGGTGCGGGCCGCGCTGACGCAGCTGGGCGTCGCCGGCCGGGTCGGCTACGACCTGGCGGAGGCCGCCCACTTCCACCGTGAGCTGCCCTATGACAAGGACAACGTGATCCTGCTCAACCCCCGGCTGGCCAAGGCGCGCAAGCTCGTCGACGCGGGCGCGGTGCACCTCGAAGGCGAGTCGGCCACCGTCCACACCTCGGGCGGCGCGCGCCGGGTCTCGCTGGCCGACGGCTCCTGCACCTGTGAATGGTGGTGGGACCATCGCGGCTCCCGTGGCCCGTGCAAACACGTGCTGGCCGCCCGGATCGTCGCCAGCGCCGCCGTGGAGGTCTCCCGATGACTGTCTGGACGGAGATCCGCGATCTGGTGAGTGGCAACCAGGTCACCCGCCTGGCCGACCGGCTGGTCACGCTCACCGAGGAGGAGCGCGCAGAACTCGGTGGGCGCTTGCCCGGCCTCGTCAAGGAGCTGCGCCACGCCCACACCGAGCGGGTGCGCGCCCAGCATCCCGACGACTTCGAGGAGATGGCCTTCTGGGAGGTCGGCGACCTGCTCGACAAACTGGCCGGCCCGCTGCTGCTGACCGGTGTCGGCGTGATCACGAGCCCGGCGGCCGCCGTGAAATGGATGACCGGCCGCGACGTCAACCGCCGCTGGGCCCCGGACCTCAACGTCGCCCAGGTGTGCCGGGTGGCGGCCACCCGGCCCTCGGAGTGGCGCCGAGATGTCGCGGTCCGGCTGGCCCAGAGGGTTCGCCGTCCCACCGACCGCATCGCGCCGCTGGCCGTGGCGCTGCTGCGCGAGTCGGGGGCCGTCCCGCCCGACCACGACCCGCTGGTGGCCGCCTGGCTGGCCGCGCCGAATGTGGCCGGTGACCCGCTGACCCCCGTGCTGCTGCCTCGTGTCTTCACCGCCGACGGCGCGGGCCGCGCTCTCCGCGACGAGCGGCTCGATCCCCGGCCGACCCGCTGGCTGGCCGCCGCCGCCCGCGAACTACCACGGGAGCAGGTGCTCGACGGCTGCGTGAGCCGTTTCCTGCGCGGCGGCGAGGCGCAGGACCTGCGCTTCTTCGTCCGGCTGCACACGCTCCTCGATCCCACGCCCGCGGAGTCCGCGCCCCGCCTGCGCGATTACCTGCGGTTGTTGCCCTCGGCTCCGGGCACGGTCGCCGAGCTGGCCGCCGGGCAGGTGCGCGGGGCGATGCCGCTGGACCACGCCGACCTGGTCGAGGCGGTCGACGCGCTCACCTTCCGGGACGAGGCGAAGCTCGCCGCCACGGGCCTGCGCTGGCTCGACCAGGCGATCCGGGCCACGCCCGGGGCGGCCGCCGATTTCGTGAACGCGCTGGCCACGGCGTACGCGCACAAGTCCTTCGACGTGCGCGGCCGCGCGGTCGAGCTGACCCTGAAATACGCGGGCCTGTTCGCTGACCACGCCGAGGCGATCCTCGACGGCGCCCGGCACCTCCCCGCCGACCTGGCCGCGAAGCTGGCCGAGCAGTTCGGCGGGGAGGCCCCGGTCGAGGAAGTGCCGGAGCAGAAGGACTTCCCGCCGCTGCCCGAGCTGCCGGAGGCGCGGCGGTTCCCCGAGCCGTCGATCTTCCCCGGCTACCACCAGGAGCGCTGGGTCGGGCAGGAGCGCTGGCTGGCGGCCTTCGTCGCCGGTATCGCCGACGACCGGGAGGAACTGCGCCGCAAGCTCAAGCCCCACGTCGAGCAGGACCATGGCTACTGGCGGTCCAGGGACGTGCGCGTCGACCCCGGCGACTGGCAGTCGGCGCTGTCCGCCGAGCTCGTCACTCCCGGCAGCGTGCCGGAGCTGCCGCCGAGAGGGCCGGAGAAGTTCTGGGACGACGCGAACCACTCCGTCAGAGTGCGGACCCTCACCCGTGGCGAGGAGCCCGAGCCGGAACGGTCGCCCCGGCGAATCATGGTGGGCGGCTTCTACCGGCCTGGCCGCTACCTCGACGACGACACTCCGCTGCGCGCCTTCTTCATCACCTGGACCAGCGACTACGGCCCGGACGGAGCGGTGGCCCGCGAGGGCGACCGGCAGATCCCCTTCGCCGGGGGCCGGATCCACCTGAACGGCTCCCCGACCGATGTCGCGCAACCGTGGCATCACGGCGCCGAGGAGGAGGACGAGGAGGCCTGGGACGACGAACTGCCGGATCGCCCCCATCCGGTGCGGACGAGACCCGGCGTCCTGTACGACGACTCCGCCGAGGCCATGCCGTCCTTCATCCTCGACCTCGCCTACGAGCGCATGGCCGAGCTCGGCGTGAACCCTGTCCGGATCGAGGCGATGCGGAGGGGGGAGCAGGTGCCCCCGCCGGACCCGGGCGAGCCGCTCGTGGAGGTGACCGTCGTCTTCGTCCCGCCCCGGCTGCGTTCCTTCATGCCCAAGGAGCTGCCCGAGCACGACGAGTGGCGGCGGCGCAACCAGCTGCCCCACCCCAATCGAGTCTCCCCGCCCCACGACTTCCTGCTGCACCGCTACGCGGAACTCGCCGAGGCCCTCCGCAACGGCACCCTGCCGCCGGTGCTGCTGGCCACACCGACCTGGATGAGCGGCCACCTCGACCCGGACGTGCTGATCGACCGGCTGGAGACCTGCGCCGCCGCCGGGGTGGAGTCACTCCCGGCCGACCTGGCGCAGGCGCTGCTGCGGCTACCGCGGGGGTGTCACCCGGCCGCGGCCGACCGGGCAGCCAAGGTCGACTCGGCGGCGGCGCGCTCGGCCGCCCGCTGGCTCGCCGGCGACGGCATGGCCGACCCCGAGTGCGGCCACGTGTGGCGGCACATGGTCAACGCGTCCATGGTCGACTTCGGCGACGGCGAACCGGAACACTTCACCGAGGTCAGACTGCAGCCCGTGCTGCGCGTGACGGCCCCGACCGGTCACCGGTTGATCGACGAGGTGCTGCTGCGCGAGCCGTTCGACTGGGTGGTCGACGAGTCCGGCGGCACGCTCGGGGCATGGCCCGCCATGCTGCCCTCGCATCGCGAGGTCACGGCCGTCAACTTCCTGCCGTTCCTGTTGCGCGATCACTGGGGCATGCGGGTGACTCCCTCGGACATCGCCGGCCTGGAGATCGCACAGGGCCCCATGGGCGAGTCCACCGCGGTGATCCTCGCCTTCCTCCTGACCGCCGGCATGCCCGACATGATCCCGCTGGTCCTGCGCATGGCCGCCAGGGGTGAGCTGCCGGCCGAGGCGATCGGCCACCAGCTCGCGCTGGTGCTGCGCCGCACCTGGCGGGAGACCCGTCCCGCCATCGCGGCACTGACCGAGCTGGCCGAGGCTGGCGGCCACCACGAGGTGTGGCGCATCCTGCGCGGCCTGCTCCCTGGGATGCTGCCGGGCGAGGGGAAGCGCATCACCGTGACGCACACCGAACTCGTCGCCTTCGCCGCCGACGTGGCACGCTGGACCGGCGCGCGCGGGGAGATCCCGGTCATCGGCGAGTTCGCGCGGAGCCGCAGGACGACGCGCTTCGTCCACGAGTGCAAGCGCCTCCACGCCCAGCTCACCGGCACATGATGATTGCGCACGACATCCGTACCGAGATCAGGATGTAGTGCGCCGACGCTCTCGAGGAATGACGGGGGATTGCCCGCGCACTCGGCGCGATCACTTCTGAATGCCCCTGACCTGCGTCATCGCAGGTCAGGGGCTGAAGGGGCGCCGGTCTGCGGAGTGGCGGTCATGGCCTGAGTGCTTCAGTCCGGTTCGCGGCCAGGCGGCGCTGGGTCTGTGCCGGCGGGGAGTTCCGCGCACTGTGGGGGACGTACATAGGGGAGGACACGCTCTCTGCAGGCGCCGATCTGCCGGAAGTTGAGCCGGGCCTGGGTGAGGCTCAGTCCGTAGTTGGGGCCGCCGCGCCGGATGTCGTCGGCATCGTGGTCGTCCTGCCCGTCGTCCTCCCAGAAGCACACGGGGCAGATCTGGTACCAGCCGCGCGAATCGAGGGTCAGGTATCCGCAGCAGGGACAGGCGTGAGGACCGCTTCCCTCCGGCGCGTGTACCGAGCGGTTGGTGGCGACTTCGACGTACTCCTCGAACACCTCAATTCCCCGCTGGACTTCCTCGGGTGTTCGTTCACGTCGTTCACGAGCAGAAATGACCCCTCCTGAGGTCCATCGAGTGATGAGGTAATCCGAGAGCAAGCAAGAAGGATTGCCGACGCCGCAACAGGCCGGCTTGAGGCGCTGAGAGATCAGGCTTCGTAGAAGCTCGGCCCATCATGGTTTCGATCAGGCCGATGCACCTCAGGGCTCGTGCGTGATCCAATCTGAACCGCCCCGTACCATCCGGAACTGCGGCCAGGAGTGCTACTCAGTGACTAGAGCGCTCTCAATGCCACCGCGAGATCGTCGCCGTACGAGGACCAACAAGAGACGGCACCCGAGTCGTCGATCTGCCCCATGAGGTAATCGCCATCGCGAGCGTCACGGGCCAGACACAGGTCTCCGATCTGAATGATCAGGGAGACGGGAACTTTCTCCAGGTCACCTGAAGGGGCGTGCAAGAAGACTGGCCTATCAAGTGGCAATAACTTGGCGGAACCGGCAACGGCCACCTCGGCGACGCGCGTCAATGTCCACCCTTCGGGAAGCTGCCCGACATCATGACTCATCGGACGATGGTAATTCGCGGAATCGTACGAACAACCCCCCCGTTGGCCGGCCCGCTCGGCGGCTTCCGGCGCGTGGGCTCCTGGTTCAGCCATACCGAGACGGCCGCATGGCGCAGGTCATACGGCCGAGCCTCTGCTCAGTAGCCCGCCATGCGCTGGTGCCACCATGCGTCGAACTGCCAGGGAAGCAGTTGGTAAGGATGAGGTTCGGGAAGGGTGCGCCTGCGGTATTCCTCGTCAAGGCGGTGCACCAGCCGTACGAGCTCGCGACGAGCTGCGGGCGGCAGCCGACGTAGTACGAGTTCCAGGTTGTCACGCGCCTCTGCGGGATCACAGCATGGACACTGATACGGCGAGAGATACAGGGTGCGGCCCCGGCGTCGCAGGAAGCTCTTGTATTGGTCGAGAGATTGAGCGACGAAGCCCGTCCCGAGTCCTTGAGCCTCCAGCCGCGCGATTGCCGCGAGAGTCCGGCTGGACATGCCGGGAATCTGACGAGCTGACCGGTCCCGTCTTTGGGCTGCTGTTTGATAAGCGCGGATGGCGCCGGGCGGCCTACGCGGCATCGCCCTTTCTGATCGTCATGATTGGCATAGTTTCATACCTCGACTCCGCGAACCACCCTGAACCGCGCCGACGAAATCGACGAGCGCCGAGAAATTTCTGCCAAGCCTGCAGTGCAGGCATGGCCGCGACCCTACTCGTAGATCCTTGCCGCTCCCAGCGCGTTGGCGAAAACGACCAGGAGGCATCGTCAGGGGCGGGCCGAATTCCTCCTCCAACCTTGTCACGAGTCGTGCAAGCTCTGCGCGTTCAAAAGCCGGCAGGCGTCGGAGCGTGTACTCCAGAGCGTCTCGGTCTTGAATCTAGGTAGGAGTCGTCCCGCGCATACCCGGCAGGTGAAACATCGCGGCCAGTTCGTCGGCACGTTCGGCAACGTTTCGAAATCCGTCGACCCGCAGGACCGGCAAGTCGAGTTCGCGGGCTTGGCGTCGTACTTCTTCATCCCAGAGTTCGTCGCGGGCCAGTCGCTTGGCGAACGCTTCGGCATGGTCACTGCTTCCCCAGTTGGCCCGTGCTCTGGCTGGGTCGGCGAATCGGGTGCCCAATGCATTGCGGCGGAATTCGGGTGTCGGCAGCAGAAAGGCGGCGTGCTCACGGCGCGTCAGTAGAGGGGCGACGTCTCGGGGCAGGGTGCGGAAGTCGTCGACGAGTACGGGACGGTCTGTGGGCAGGGTAAGCAGGTCTTCGATGACGAATCCGAATGTCTCGCCGTGCAGGCTGGGCATGGCCTGGAAGATCTCATCGGCGGTGCGTCCTGTCCATCTCTGCTCCAGAGGCGTTCGCAGCAATGCGGATAGGTAGGGCTGTCGCTGCGGGGTGCACCGGTTGACGTATCCCCGTTCGGCGCGGTCGCCGTCGTACACGAGCAGGTCGTGCCGTTCCGCCAAGGACTGAGCGAGGGTGCTCTTGCCGGCGCCGGTACCGCCGGCAATCCAGCGGACATGCGCGAGTCGACGAACGAGATCAGCAGGCGTGTGCTGGCCGAGGAGACTCATGCCCGGCAGTCTCACAAGCTTGAGCAGGCAGAAACAGTCTTGTACTTGAATCACGCGGCGGTGATGATCGAAGGAGAGGGCCGATGTCCTACATCGTGCGATCGCGCGCCCAGGACAGCCCCGGGTCATGAAAGCCGGCGCCACGTCTTCACGCCCGAGCAGGTCGCTCCGCCCCTGGCGGCCCGGCCGTACAGTCTGCGGCACGCGGCCGTGTCCCTTTGACCGAGCGCGAGTGTCCACGCTCCGGAAGCCCGCCGATCGGGCCGGTCACGGGTAGACGTCATGGCGCGACCTGGGACGAGGTGACCGACATCATCCCGACAGGCGGCGGCTCTCGGCGGCGTACGGCCGCATCGCGATCACAGTGCGATCAAGCAGAAGCCCAGGCCAAGGGCCAAAGAGGCGGGGGAGAGGAGCGCGCCCTGAGGGATTCGAACCCCCGACCGTCGGATTAGAAGTGGATGATCCCTTGTACTGCCGACACGGCTGTTGACCTGCGCCGGAGCAATGCTGATCTTTCTGGGAGCCGTAGATCATCCCGCGTATATCCCGTAGCGGGCGTTACACATATTCTTTATTCCTAGGTCTCCAACGATCCATAGGATCGCTCGGAACCGTCCGCGCTGCTGTCGAGATAGGTGGGAGCTTGCCTGTGGCACCGGAGGAAGCTCTGCTCAATCCCGTCCGGCTCTACAAGGCCGAGGAGATCCGCTCACGGGACTGCCCTATACCGGCGGCCGCTGGTGTCTATGCCTGGTACTTCACGTCGCCACCACCTAATGTGCCGCTTGAAGGCTGCCATGAGCGGGACGGTGCAGTGCTCCTCTACGTTGGCATTTCGCCGAAGGCGCCGCCTATGAACGGACGTGCTCCGAGCCGGCAGACCATCCGAAGCAGGGTCCGCTACCACTATCGCGGCAACGCGGAAGGTTCAACCCTCCGCCTCACCCTCGGCTGTCTTCTCGCGGATGAACTAGGGATCGGCCTGCGCCGGGTGGGCAGCGGCAAGCGCATGCACTTCGGCTACGAGGGGGAGGCCCAGCTCACCGACTGGATGGGTCTGCATGCCCAGGTCGTGTGGACCGTCGCCGATAGTCCCTGGAGGCTTGAAGAGGAGCTGATCCAATCGTTGGTGCTGCCACTCAATCTCGACCAGAACCTACATAGCCCCTTTCATCAGAAGCTCTCCACGCTTCGTGCCGAACAACGGGCACTCGCCCGGTCGCTACCGATAGAACGAGGGTGATGAGACTGCTGCCCCGAACCTTCTGACGATCCGTAGATCCAGCCATGTCCGGTGGTTCCCGCCCGGCTGCGAGGGGCGTCGGAGTAGAAGTGGATGCAGAGGCCACAGGGCCAGTGAGCTGCTCCGAGAGGAGTACCTGAGTGGCAGACAACGGATTGAGAGGTGTGGGAGAAGATGAGCACTCGTAGGAGGAGGGGTCGTGTTGGTGACCACTGGACAGATTACCTAAAAGGCTGGCACATCTTTGCCATCTGGATGGCGATTGTGGTCGTTGCCCCGATCGCTTTTATAATCATAGGAAAAGAGCTCAGCCTGGATCAGGCGCTCGCTTTGATCTTTATTGGGGTATGTATAATTGCTTTCATGGCCTTCTTTGGCAGCATGTCGTCCAATTGGAACAAGACCGCCGTGGAAGAAAACCGAGAGTTTTGGGCCAGGCTCGACTCTAGGACGACGAATTGCGACGATAAAACTGACGACTGAATACGCGTGTACGCCTTTCTCTTACCTGATCTCCCTAGGGCGAGGGGCCGGTCACGAGTGACTGTGGTTGCCCCCTCGTCACCCTGTCTTAATAACACGACGATCACCAATGACCTGCGGATCTACCACTCCTTGCCTTCGGCCCGGCCTTGGTCTTTCATCACGTCGATCGCAGCACCGATCGCGTGCAGCACCTTGCGGGCTTGCTCGCGATCGACACCCATACGGGTCTGGAAGTCCCACTCATCGAGGTGGACGCCGTTGCAGATCTCGTTGAGGGCGTTGTTGATAGCGAGAACGTCTTCCCGCCCGAGGATGAGCGCGATCACATCGGGTGTTGCTCTGATGATCTCCATCATCACATTCTGCAGAAGAGAGGGCACCAGCCCAGCCCTCGCCCCTGCCTGACGCTCCTATGTGCAAGGGGTCTGGTGGCTCGTTACCTCGTTGTTGCCTTGGGTCCGTTCGGGGAGGCCGTTACGAGTTCTCCTTGTCCGGCGACAGAACCTGGAGGGCCGCATTGGCCGCGTGAAGGACGCTGATCCATGCGGGATGGTCGAGGTAGGCGTGGTCCGGGGCGGTGGGGCCAAGGTCATCGAGAACGCGAAGGAGGGCGTCAACCACGAGTTGCACGCGGTCGGCTTCTTGCTCATCCCGGAAGAGTTGGGGGATCAGTGCTCGTGCGCCGGCTTGGTCGATGAAAGTGTCGTCGATTAGCCAGTGAACGGCGGCGGTGAGGTCTGGCCACCCGTGTCCTGATCGCCAGTGTTGCTCTTGATAGTCGCGGTCGCTGAGGGCTTGTAACGCGTTCAGAACGTCTTCACGTTGCTCTGGCCACTGAACCCGCCGTGCCGCGGAGGCGTGTTCGTTCACGGCGCCACGCTACTGAGAGCTGGTACTGGTAGGGGAAGCCTGGCGATATGTGACAAGACACCTCCCCTGGGGTCTACTCCGTGCTGGCCGGTGTTTCCTGGTCCCGGTGTCTGTTGTGGTCGTCGATGAGGGCACGGTAGATCACGTCTGAAAGGTGCCGTTTCAGGACGCGAAGGCTGCCCTTCCCGGTATCCCTGGTGGTTTCTCGGCGTCGTTTGATCAGGGCGCGGGCGCCTTCGTGGCAACGAGCCTGGGTGATGGCGATGCGGTGCAATGTGGTGTTGAGTTGCCTGTTTCCGCCGCGGTTGAGGCGGTGATGGTCATCGTTGCCGCTTCAGACGGGGATCGGGGCGGTGCCGTTGTGCCGGGCGAATGCTGAGGAGTTCCGGAAGCGGGTGATGTCGCCGATCTCGCCGAGGAGTTTGGCGGCGGTCAGGACGTTGACTCCGACGATCGCCAGCAACCTGGGTACCCGGGCTTCGACCAGCGGCTTGAGCTCTTTGTGGATGGCGTCGATCTCGGTGCTGAGCGAATCGATGAGAGCGATCTGTGCCAATGCCACCCGTTGGGCGGTACTGGCCGGCAGCGCCTGCAACTGCGCGACGAGCTTGCGGCGGGTGGTGATCTGCTTGAGCTTTGTCACCGCGGCTGCGAGGTCGGGATTGAGGTCGTGGATCAGCCATAACACGCGGTTGATCAGCCTGGTGCGCTCGGCGATCAGCCCCTCGCGATGGTCGACCAGCAGCCGGATCGGGCGGGTGTGCTCGTCCAGACGCGCAGTCGGCAGGTCCGGCTCGCGTAGCGCCAGCCGGGCGATGGCCAGGGCATCGATCGGGTCGGATTTGCCGCGCTCGCGTCCGCTGCGTCGCTCTCCGGCTGTGCGGTTGGGCGGCACCGGGATCACGGTCTCGCCAGCGGCCAGTAGGTCGCGGACCAGCCCGCCTGAGACGTGCCGGACATCTTCTACCGCCCAAATACGCTGGTCGGGGGAGAGTTTTCGAGCCCAGGCCAACAGTTGGATGTGCCCTTCATCGCGGGCCCGCACGGTCCGCTCGCCCTTCTTGCGGCCGACCTCATCCACCGCGACAGCGGTGTGGGTGCGCTTGTGCGGGTCGATGCCGATCACCATCATCGATGCTTGTCTCCTCGAAGTAGGGGGACGGCATCCGGGCTGGTCGGCGGACATATCTCAGTCGAGGGAACTGCCAGGCTCCTATCAAGTCACGCTGCCAGACCCGGCGCATGCCGAGTTCCAGGCCGCCGTGGACAGGTCAGGCACAAGCCATTCATCGTCCGATGGCAGATCACCCCGGAGTCACCCGGCGACCTGGACCCGCGCCAGCGGGCACTACAAGCGTGACACTGAGATCACCCCGTCTGCCATCGACCCGCCCGAAGGGAAGCGGGCTAAGGCCGCCGGGTCCAGGTGGAGCGCCCTGCCGGACGAACGACCTGGACCCGGCGGCCTTGGTCTGCTCGGCTTGTCCCGGGTCGATGGCGGGCGGGGTGATCAGGCCCCTACCTCAGCCCGCTACGGCCAGAGATGATGGGCAGACCGTTGGTGATCACCCCGGAGCCGGAGTGCCTCCGCCGGAGGCATGGTTGTCCCGGCTGCGCCCCGCTACAGTCGCCGTCGTGGCTCAGGATCTATCACCCCTCGATCGGCTTACTGCCCTTGTTCCTCCGCCGGCCACGCCGGTGTTTGGCACCCGTGATTGGGATGAAGTTTTCGCTGACCTTGGGCTCCGGCTTCCGGCCGACTATGTCGCGTTCCTAGAGCGCTATGGAAGCTGTGACTTCGCTCGCTGGCTCAGCATCAAGGACGATCGGACGCTGACGCGCGAGCAGTGTGTTCTCGCGCCGGAGTGGATGGAACACTACCGGGACCTCAGGGAGGATTACCCCGAAGACTTCCCCCTGGCGATGTGGCCTGAGCCTGGGGGGTTCTTCCTGTGGGGCTCCACCATAGCTGGCGACTACCTCGGCTGGATGACAGTGGGCACGCCGGAGGAATGGCCTGTGGCGCTCATCATCCACAATTACGAGGAGCAGGAGCACTTGTTCAGGGAGACCATGACTGAATGGCTGGTCGGGTGGGCTTCGGGCGCGCGGTTCGACAGCAGTGGGTTCGCTCCTGGAGCTGAAGGTCACCCCCTGGTATGTGAACCGTGGTAGTAGGGCGACCCTCTCGTGCGCGGGCCGAGCACGGCGCACGCGAGAACGGCCTCCGGGCCGCACGCGCAGCGTGCGGCCGAGCGCAGGCCCGCGCGGCGGCGGCGCGGAGCGCCGCCCTTGATACCTGTGAGAACAATTCGGCAGGTTACGAGACCCGACTAGTGTCCTGTCCCGCGACATGCTTGACACATCAGTCCCAGGACATGTTTGACAGGTGCCGTTTTCGGTCGATCTTTCGTGCGTCGTTTGCGGATGGCGCGCGTCGGGAGGCCGGGATTGGCCCTGGTCGATTTGTCGGTTGTCGAGCAGCGTTATCGGGCGGTTTTGGCGGTCCTCGCCGGAGCGAGTGTGAGTGAGACCGCCGCTCAGGTTGGGGTGTCGCGGCAGACGATGCATTCCTGGCTGCGCCGGTATCGCGAATCTGGTTTGTCCGGGTTGGCTGACCGTTCCCGGCGTCCGAAGTCGTCGCCGTCGCAGTTATCGGCGGAGGTGGAGGCGGTGGTGTGTGAGCTGCGGCGTGAGCATCCGCGGTGGGGTCCGGTCCGTCTGGTGCACGAGGCAAAGCGCCTGGGGGTGGATCCGGTGCCGTCGCGGATGGCGGTGTATCGGGCGTTGGTGCGCCATGGCCTGGTGAATCCGCGGCAGCGGCGCAAGCGCCGGGAGGATTACCTGCGGTGGGAGCGGCCTGCGTCGATGCAGTTGTGGCAGATGGACATCGTCGGCGGGGTGTTCCTGGCCGACGGCACCGAGGCCAAAGTCGTCACCGGCGTCGACGACCACTCCCGCTACTGCGTCATCGCGCAGGTGGTAGCCCGTCCGACCGGGCGGGCGGTGTGCCTGGCCTTCGCGGCGGCGCTGCGGGCCTTCGGGGTGCCGCAGGAGGTGCTGACGGACAACGGCAAGCAGTTCACCGACCGGTTCGGCAAGGGCGGGGAGGTGCTGTTCGACCGGATCTGCCGCGACAACGGCATCACGCACCGGCTGACCCAGCCGCGCTCGCCGACCACGACGGGGAAGGTCGAGCGGTTTCATCAGACGCTGCGCCGCGAGCTGCTCGATGACGCGGTGCCGTTTGAGGACCTGGCGGCGGCGCAGGCCGCGGTGGACGCCCGGGTGGTCGAGTACAACACCCGGCGACCGCATCAGGCGATCGGCATGGCCTGCCCGGCCGAGCGGTTCACGCCCACGGCCGATCCCCGGGAGGAGCTGTTGCCGCTGCGGCTGCCCGGCGCGCTCAAGGCGATCGACGGCCAGGCCGCCCCGCCGCAGCCAGCACCAGCACCAGCACCGGAGGTTCCCGCGCCGACGCAGGTCCCCGATCGGCGGGACGCGCCTGCGATCGCCGACCAGGAGCCGGTCAGGGCGTGGTCGGGCGGGCCGGTGGAGTTCGACCGCGTCGTCCCGGCCAGCGGGAACATGTTCGTGGCGGGACGCCAGTTCTGGCTGGGCCCCGACCGGGCCGGGGTGATGGTGACGTTCTGGGCCGACACCGACGTCATCCACCTCCTGGTTGCCGGGGTCCGGCTGAAGAGCTTCCGCTCCCACCTGTCCAACGCCGACCTGGCCAAACTCGCCGCGAACGGGGGCCGTGCGGCGGGGCCGGCGCCGCTGCCGCCCGCCGAGCCGGGCACGGCGGTGGAGGTCGACCGGACCGTCAGCCGATCGGGCACGGTCAGCCTGGCCGGACGCGTCGTGCTGGCCGCCGAGATCCTCAACGGCCGCCGCGTGACCGTCCGGATCGAGGAACACACCCTGATGTTCTTCGACCCGCAGACCCGCGAGCTGCTGCGCACCCGGCCCAACCCGATCAGCTGGGACCGGATGCGGCACCTTCGCGACGCCCGCCCGGCCGGGCCGCCACCGAGGCCCTCGGCCGAGCCGGTCACCGTGCAGCGGGTGGCCAGCAACAGCGGCGTCATCATGGTCGTCGGGCAGAAGGTCGCCCTCGGCCGCATCCACGCCCGCGCCATCGTCACCGTGCACGTCAGCGACACCACATTGACCGTCGAACTGCCCGACGACACCCGCGTGGTCCGCCGCACCACCACCCAGCCCGTCCGCAGTATCAAAGCGGCCCGGCCCCGCAAGGCCGGTCATGTTTCCTAGGGTGCCCGTCAAGCATGTGGTGGGACAGAACTGTCAATCATGTCGTGGGACTAGACAACGAGACCCGACTAGGCTCAGTTAGGTTTGGGTGTCACGCCGGACGTTGACAGCAGTAACTGAGCCAGAGAGCTAGCTTGGGAAGCAGGGGATTTCGTGTCAGAGAACGAGATCGAGTCGATACTGAATTGGCTAAACCGGAGCGGTTATCCGCTTGAAATGAGGGCGGCCCGTCAACTTTATCTAGCTCAAGCGGAGACAAGTGTTTCTGTCCGCTACAGGGATCCCATTGAGCGCACATATCGCGAAGTAGACATTGTGGCTACGTGGAACATAGAAGCCTCAGAAGGGAATGGAAAGCGCACTAAGGCAAAGGTTACATTCGTTATTGAATGTAAATCTACAGGAATACCGTGGGTAATGTTCGCGTACGACCGAGAAAGTAATCTTGAAGAAAACTACGACGAAAGCCTGGTGATCCATGATCTCCCTAACAACCTCGGCGAGTTCGAGACTCTATCGGCAGCGCATGCCGCCTATGAACGCCTCTCATTGTTTTCCCGATTCAGGCACCTCGGGTATGCGATTGCAGAAAAAAGGGATCCCGAGAAAGGGAAGGGAGGGCGTGATGCGGCTTATGACGGATCCCGACAGGCGGCATCTGCTGCATTAGGTTTATTGCAAGCTACTGCAGATGTGCCGCACATATTTGTTCCAATACTCTTAACTAATAGTCCGCTCTATATCTGCTCGCTCGATTCGGATGCCGCTCTCCAGATTACGCAGACTGATTCGTGTGCTGTAATGGTAGACCTAGATGAGAGCCTGGGATCCCCGGTGTGCGTTGCACAATCCGACGTACTCCCTGCGTTAATACAGGACGTACGGCAAGCTATTTCCTCCTATGAGGGTAATATCGGCGTCCTTACTGAGGCCTGGGAGCCGAAAGCTCTCAGTGACTTTAAGCCTCCGTCTGTCTCGGGGCGAACGACCCCACCGCTTATTTATGTGCGAAGACTAATTGAAGCTGTCAACGATGTATTGGATGAACGCCGTGAGGAGAAAGAGCTACATGAGGTGGCTGGGGATGAGGCGACGCCACGAGATGAATAGTATCGCAGGCGTCACGGGCTCTAGCCGCCGATAATTTAGCGAGAGGATAGCCACTCCTCCGGAACTAGTTTGCGCCCATCGCGCCAATTGTGAGTGATCGAATCCTGGAACCACTGCTCTGGCAGATTTGCGTGATCGCAAACAATCACTTGAAGAGCTGGAGCAAGCTCGTGTACGACATCCCGGATCAGCTCGAACATGCGACGGACGGCCTCCCTATCCGCATCTGACTCCGCGATACCCGTGCGGCGAGCCACTTCAGATGGGTAATAGGCTTGAGTTGGCTGGTCAAGCATCAAGAAGCGAGGTACGGGCCGTGTCTGCCGGACGAAATGACGGTGCAGCGCTAGATGTGTGACTAAATGGTATCCGATCCAATTAGCCGCGCTGCCGATACGGAATAGGGGAACGGGACCGCGTTCTGTATCGGTAACTACTGTAAGCCGTGCAAGGTCGAGTCGAACGACCTCGCCGCTGTGTTCTAGCCCTAGCCTTTTCGCGTAAGACGTCATGTCGCGGCCGACCGACAGTAAGCGGGAGGTTAACTGCTCGCGATCCTCATTGTCGTCCAATTCTGCCTCAAGCGCTTGAACCATCGCTGCGTAAGTGGCGACTTCTTCTTGAAGACGCGCTAGCTCAACGTCTCCCGCGGATGAAAGACGTGCGAGGGTAGCATCAATGCGCCCGCGGATGAAGTCGCGTGAGTCGCCACCGCTCTCCTGGCCCACTCGATCCGCGGCCAGCAAAGCATTCAACGCTGCTTCGATACTACTGAGCTGCTCTCTGAGGGATGAGGCTTCATTGTCCAAACGCTCCAGAGCCGCCCGCTGAGCGGGCCGTGCCTGGGAGATACTGCCTAACTCCTCACGTAGGCGTTCTAGGCTGGCTCGCATTGTCATTGCTGTCGGATCTGGCTCGCGCATGTTCTGCCCGCAGGCCGGACAGCGGTGCTCCTGATTCGCGATGCCGTCGCTATCGTCTCCATTGGCCAGCGGTGGATCGATCAAGTCGAGGCTACTCAGCCGGCTAATTTGAAGCTCCAATGACTCTTCATAGCCGCCGAGGCCGTCACGTTGGTCAAGTAGGAGTGCACGTTCAGACATCACCCGTCGCAGGGCGCGTTGCAGCGCGTCCCGCTCACGCTCCAGAGCGACTCTTCGATCCTGCTCCTGGAGCACTTCAGAGGCCTGCCGTTCGCGAGGTGCCGGAACTCGAGCGGCCTGAAGTACCCGAATCAATTGGGCATGATCCGTGATGTCCTCATCGGGCACCAGGTTGACAGCTCGGGCTTCGGCTAGTAGAGCACGTAATTCCGTATCAATCGTCGCCGATGCTAGTTGGGCCGCCCGCAGCGTGGCCTCTCCCCTTTGTAGGGCGCGTCGAGCGTCACGCAGCCTCGCTCGTTTGAGCGCCTGGTCATGCGGGACCGCTCCAAGGAAGTACGGGATGGTGTCTCTTAGGGCATCTTCGATGCCTCGCTCACCCTGTCTGTGGAAGATTGCGTTCGCACTTGCAATCTCATTCTGAGTCTGTAGACACAGCAGAGCTGCATGACCGAGGTTTGCCTCTAACGGTGCGCGCAGCGAGCGTGTTCCAGGGTCTGAGAGGTTCTCCTCGATACCGATACGCCGACCGAGTTGCTCCCGCAATGTAGCTGAGTCAGTGTTCACCACAAGATCCTGAAAATCAGGAAGGGCGGGTCCCATGCCGAACTCGAGCATGGCCTGTTGGGTGGACGCCTTACCTACTGCAGGCGCCGGCCTCGCGATGAAAGCCTGGCCCTTGTCTAGCTGCCAGAGCGTTCCGTACCAGGCGACCGTGTCGGTGATGGGACCGACTGGAACGCGCATGGTGTCGCGCCCCAGGCAGTACTCCACGATGGTCAGCAGAGCGCTCTTACCTGTCTGGGACTCTCCTGTAACGATGTTCAACGCCCCAGGAGTGAAGGGGACACGGCGAGTACGACCGTCTCGGTTGTAAAGGATCAAGGAGAGTAACTGCACTGGATCAGGGTGCCACACCGAGCAGGGCGAATGCAGTACTTGGCTGATCGATCTTCGTCAGCCACTTACCTACAAAACCGGCAGATCGCACAACTGCCGCAAGGTCGCTGCCTCGCTGTGGTCGTGCAGAGGATGAGAGTGCGCCGAGTAATCCTCCGCCTTGGGTAACTGACAAGAAGCCGTTGGCCAGCCCAAACCGCAGCCCCTCACGCACCGGCTCTACGAGAGATCGAGCCCGTTGAGGAAAGCCGGAGCGAAGTACAGGGTTATTCGTAACCCAAGTTGCAAGGTGAGAGCGAGTGTCTCTGGGTAAAGCCTCGCGTGTCTCACGGTGCAACACTAGTGGGGCGATCAGGAACGCGAGCGCCCAGGGCATCTCCTTATCTGAGGCTCGACGATACTCGCTGGCGGCAGCTGCGGTCACCACGCCTAGCAGTGCAGGGTTCAACAGGGCAGCCGCCACGGGGGAACGTTCTGTCCAGAGAGTCATGGTGCTTCTCTAGGCCTGTGCGGTTGTAACTTTGGACAATAGCGCCTCTAGTCGGGTCTGAAAATCTGGGTGCCAGCCGATGTCTCCACGATCGGCTAGCTCATGACGCTTTCCCCGCGAGAAAAACTGATCATTATAGCGCTCGCGAACGGTGATGAATGTTGAGTCTCGCAATTTACGTAGCAGCTTCTTGCCGACTTCGATCTTTGTTGCCTCGTCCGCATCCGACCCCAAGTCCTCCCGCATGTCGGCCCATGCGCGGGACCACTCGTCGCGTAGGTTATCCTCAAAACGCTGCAGTTCGTGTAATCCGATTAGGTCTTCGGTTAGCCACTCGGTGGTTTGAGTTATCGCTCGATGGTAATCCACGATCGCTTTTCGCAGATTCGTGGTATTGCAGGCGACCCATCGTAGCTGGTGGACAAATGGGCGAGAATCGTAGATAGGGACTACGGTGTCCTCGTCTACGTCTGCGATCTCAACCATGGTGGGCAGATTATCGTCGTTGAATTGGCTGCGAAGGTCACCAATAAATTGGCGGGCCTCCCTAGCGCTCACTGACCGTCTGTTGCGGTTGAGCATGTCTAGCGAGACCTGAGCCCACCAGTGCCAAAGTTGCGCGAGGAAAAGTTTTTCGTGTCCGAGAGGTAGTGTGTAGTACAGCAATTGAGCTAGCTCATCGTCTAAGTCTTGCGCTGAAACCTCTCCGTCGACAACTGTTATCCGAGAAACGAATACTCGGCGCTCTGCCTCCGTTAGCGTCAGGTATCGCTCTCGAACTTTCTGTGTTGACTCTGACTTGGACGTTTTGGCGGCTTGCTCCAGTAATTGAAGTGCTTTTGCCGTGTCTCGGCTATCTTTCCTGAGGGCGAATGCAGCACTCCCGTCCTTTGCTATCGAAGTGCTGACCAGTACTAGCTGAGGTCCGTAGGGGTCTTTTGGGTTGGCGACATCCATCCAGACTTGTATGGTCTTCCAAATGTCCGCATCTTTGTCACTCAATCCAATATTTGACTTTAAGTGATGCTTGGTCTGGAGTAGCTCTTGCGGCGTCCCATTCTCTTCCCAGGAGACGTCATCATATAGCTCTAGGCTGATGGCACTATCGGGACGATTCGGCGCTTTGCGCAATAATTCGAGGAGGCACCAATTGACCTGATACAGGTAGCCGATCGCGCTGGTGGAGGCATCGTGCTGACCGGCCGTCATACTCCTTAGTCTGTACTCATGATCCGGCGCTGTCTAGAAGGATGCTGCAGGGAGCCGTGCTGCCAGTAGCTCGCGAGTCTAGAAGATCGACGCTTTCTGTGTACGTTGACCCAGCTGACCGGTAGCTTCGCTGTGTGGCTACCAATGAAGAGCGGTCGCGGTGGGTCGTGCATGGTGAGCGACTGATCTATGACAACCGGTGGATCCGGCTGGGCTTGGTGGACGTCGAGATCCCGGATGGTGAGCGGTTCGAGCATCACGCGGTGCATCTGGATCGGGCGGCCATCGCTGTGGTGGTCGACGAGCAACAGCGGGTGCTGATGATGTGGCGGCACCGGTTCCTGTTCGACCGGTGGGGTTGGGAGTTGCCGGGCGGCCTGGTCGACGCGGGGGAGGATCCGATGACGACGGCGGCCCGTGAGGTGGAGGAAGAGACCGGGTACCGGGTCAAGGAGATTGAGCACCTGGTGACCTATCAGCCGATGGCCGGCATGGTCGACTCCGAGCACAACCTGTACCTCGCCCGCGGTGCCGAGCTGGTGAAGGAGCCCAGCGGGGAGATCGAGGCGGACCTGATCGAGTGGGTTCCGATGAAGGAGATCCCGGACATGATCGCCCGGGGGGATATCTGGACCTCGGGAACGCTGGTGGGTCTGTATGCGGCCCGGGATCGGCTCAACGCAGAGCGCGGGTAAGTCGCCGGCTGAGTTCGTCGATGCGCTTGCGCTGTCGGCGTGAGCCGGTCATGGTCGCCAGGTGCTTCGCCCGCTGGATGTGGGGTTGGGCGGCTCCCGGGTCGCCCAGGGCCAGCAGGGCGTGTCCCAGGTCGCAGCGAAGTGCGGCCTCGGCGCGGTTGTAGGTGCCGTCCATCCCGGCCAGTGCCGACCGTAGGTCCTCGATAGTGCCGGGGTCGCCGAACCGGACGAGGCAGTTGCCGCGCCACCGGGCGAGGTGGTGGGTGTCGAGTGACAGGTAGGGCATGTCCGGGTCGCTGTGCCCGCTCGGTAGGAGAGCGGCGGCCTGATCGAGCGCGGTTCGGCAGGTCGCCTCGTCGCCGAGGATCGCGGCGGCTTCGGCCTCGGCCGCTGAAAGCCATGAGCGCAGCCGGGCGGGGATGCGGTCGCGGTAGGTGGCGTGGACGTATTGCAGGAGTTCGGTGGCGTGGGCGGGCTGTCCCAGGTCCATGAGGACGTATGCCTGTTCGGCGGAGACGTGGGCGATGACGGCGGGGTCGTCGGCTTCGCGGGCGGCGGCCTTGGCGTTCTCGTAGTGGTTCCAGGCGTCGTTAAGGGCGCCGGTGTTGATGGCCTGCCATCCGGCGAGTGAATCGGTTTGCGCGAGGACGTGGGCGAGTTGTGCGCGTATGCCGGGCCGTACGGCATGACGATGGGCGCGCTGTATTTGGGATATTTGGGCGCGCATTTTATCGGCGATGGCGGCGCTGCCGAGTCGGCGGTCCAGTAGGCGCAGATTGTTGGTGTCGGTATTGAGGATCATCACCATCGTCGGGTCGATGGCGGCGGCGGCCTCGATACGTGCAGAGAGTTCCTCGGCTTGCTCCTGGTGCTCGTCGCCGTGATCGCCAGTGGGAGAGGCGATATCGAGCGGGGCCAGGCCGAGCAGCATGCGGGCGTGGTCGGGCAGGCCGAGGCCGGCGGCGATGCGCTCATAGACCTCAAGGTCGGTGACCTGGCGCTGACCGCGCATGAGTTGACTGATCCGGCCCTGGGCGATGCCGGTGGCGGCGCTGAGGCGGACCTGGCTGGCCCCCGCGTACTTGACAGCGAGGTTGAACAAGCCCGCTACGTCGCGTTTTCTAAGGATTTCCCTGCTTTCTTCGCGGTCCCATACCCGTTCGGGTAGCTGGATCGGCTCGAAAGCGTTCCCGTGCATTCCGGCCTCCGGTCGTTCGCCCAGGCTGGTGGTGCATGGCTTGTGCTGAGAACTCTATATCTCCCGGTGATATATCCCGTGGGAATAGGACTGGATTCGTCTGCGATCCATTCTTTCCGGCATGACCACACCAGTTAAGTGCACCGCGTGCGACGGTCGCGGCTGGAAGATCGTCACTCGACGCGGGCAGGTTGCCGCCGTGTCGCTCGGCCTGGAGACCTCGTCTCGGGAGGACTGCCTGTACTGCGACGACGGCCAGGTGCTCGTGGAGATGTTCGAGTGGGAGGTCTTCGTCACCGCTGACGGGATCGACGAGCTCGGGCCGTGCGGGACCAGCGCGGGACAGGCAACCTCGATGGACGAGCTCCGCACGGCGCTGCGCCGAATGGACCCGGCACGGCAGCCGTGGGGGAGGATCACGCACCGGGTCTACGACTTCGGCACCGTGCCGGACGACTGGTCCCGCCGAATCATCTTCCGCGCGACGCTTGATGCGGCCGGACAGGTCCGGTTTGAGCGGACCGACCGGTGAGCAACAGGGCTCCGGCATGGGGTGGGCCGTGCCCGTCCCCGCATCTCCCGCCGTTGCAGAACGGGGCCATGCCGCTCGCCTGGCACAAGCCGGGACAGTTCGCCTGGTCGCGGGTGCTCGCCTGGACCTGCCACGAGCACCGCAACACCTGGTACGAGTTGTGCGCGGCTGGCGGCCTGGCCTACATCCGCCGGTACAAGGGAGATGAGTTGAAGCCGGAGGTAGCGCACACCCATGCCTGGCGGGAGGCTGAGGCGCGGGCGGTGTGGCTGGCGCTGCTGTCCGGGCGGGCTCAATAGCCTTCCCGCTGGTGGCTGAGGTCCTGACAGGCATTCGCTTAGCCGCTACTGTGCTTATGCAGACAAGTGGAAAAGTGATTGGGCGCTTAACATGAGCATGGACTTCGCCCCGCCGAAGTACGCCCAGGTGATGACGGCGATTCAGCAGCGTATCCGGGACGGGGAGTACGCGCCCGGCGACATGCTGCCCTCGGAGACGCAACTCGTCCGGGAGTTCGGCGTCGGGCGCACCACCGTTGTGCGGGCGCTTCAGACCCTTGCCATGCAAGGCTGGATCGAACGCGAACACGGCCGCGGCTCGTTCGTGAAGGGCCGCCCGGAAAGCCCCGCCGAGCGGGTACGGCCCGGCCTGTCGACGGCCGAGCATCCCGAGAACGCCGAGAACATCGTCAGCGTTGCCCGGGTGCCGGCCCCCCGGCATGTCGCCAAGCTGATGGGCGTCGACGAGCGAACCCCCGTGATTGCCCGTCACCGCGTCACGCGGCAGGGCGACCGGGTATCGGCGGCGGAAACCCTGTGGTTCCCCTTGGAGATCGCGCTGGGCACCGACCTGGACAAGCCCGATCCACTGCGCCATGGGGTCCGGCAGCACCTCCAGGCGGTCAAGCACCTGCGGATCGACCATGTCACCGAACGCCTGACCGCGCGCAAGCCGACCAGGGAGGAAGCCGAACTCCTCGGTTCCTCGTCCCCGGTGCTGGGCGTGCTGGCGACCGTGCATGACCCGGCGGGGAACGTACTCCTGGTGCTGAGTGTGGCCCTGCCTGGTGACCTGCATGAGCTTGAGGATGTCTATCAGGTGAGCTAAGTCTTACCCCGCTCGTCTCGCTCGGTTACTTGTGCGGACGAGTGGGCAAGACTTACAGTGGAACTCAGTCGGACAAGTGGACGAGCGCATGAGCTGCTCGTCCCGAGCAAAGGAAGCACGCACATGGCCATCCAAGGACCCATCCCGATCGCCTTCGAGCACGTCTTCCCGCACGGCTGCTACCTGGTGGGGGAGGTGGAGCAGGTCAAGGACTTCACCGCCTCGACCGGCGGGCGCACCGTGTTCGCCAAGGACAAGACCACCGGCGAACTGGTCTGGCAGGTCGCCGTCATGGACGCCAACCCGGCCGCCAAGCTCGCCCAGAAGACGGTCGCGGTGAAGATCGTCGCCCCGGTGCAGCCGGTCCCGCCGCCCTCCACACCCGGCCTGCCCATCACGCCGGTCGAGTTCGAGGGAATGACGGTCACGCCGTACGTCCACCAGACCACCGGACGCCTGGCCTACTCCCTGCGAGCGAGGAGCATGCGCGCTCCCCGCACCGGGGCCGCCTCGACCAAGCAGAGCGGCGCGGCCGGTAAGGAGGTGGCGGCCTGATGCTCCGCGACCCCTACACCTACGTCACGCTGTCGCTCAGCCCCGGCAACCCGGCCAACGTCGGCATCTCGTTCTACTCGCCCGAACTGCGTGCCGGGGCCTCGGTGCTGGACTCCGGACGGCCCTACTTCGCCATCACCAGCCCGAGCGTGGACGTGACCGTCTCGACCACCGCGGCCGGGCCGGTCACCCCCAGGGACGTCGAGATCGCCCGGCAGATCGTCCAGGCCGCCTCGCGCTACCTCGCCGAGTGCGAGCGCCTGGTCAACCAGCAGCCGGCCGACTCCGACCAGCTCGCCCTTCCCGGCGTCGACGGCTCGGCGGCCTGACACGCAAGCGGGGCCGCTGGAAGCGGGAACTTCCGGCGGCCCCTCGGATCTCCCACGCACGCCAATGCTTGAGAGGACTCCAGCCTAATGCTGAGAAGACTGCCCGGAGACGAGGCACGTAACCTCGTCTCCACCACCCCGGACACGGCCGTCGTCTTCCGCCCGGCCGTCATGCAAACCCCCGCCATCGTCACCATCGTGATCTGGCTGGCCCGCCTCCTGCGCGGGCTCGTCCGGACGCTCTGGCGGCACCCGATCGCCTGCACCGCAGCCGTAGCTCCGGCTGTGGTCACCCTCGCCTACGGGTGGCGGATGACGGTAGTCCTGGCCGGTTTCCTGCCCACGGTGGGCCTGTCGTGGGTGCTGCTGGAGCGGGACTCGTTCCTGCGCGTGGTCGGCTGGCCGCTGCTGGCCTGGTGGCGCCTGGTCTGGGTCTACCGGCGGCACTGGCAACCGGTGATGATCGTCTCCGGTCTCGGTCGGCACCTGCGCGGCCGGGACTACCTGCCCCGCCTGGTCAAGGTGCGGTGTACCTCCTGGGCCGACCTGGTCACCGTGAAGATGCTCAACGGGCAGGCGGTCAAGGACTGGACCGACCGGGCCGACCACCTCGCCCACGGCTTCGGCGCCCGAAGTTGCCGGATGTCCATCGCGCGAGCCGGTCGCCTCGTGCTGACCCTGCCCCGGCATGACCCCCTCGCCGAGCCGTTGCCCGCCATCCCCATTCCCGAGACGCCTTCGGTGGGGCCGGTTGAGATCGGCCTGTGCGAGGACGGTACACCGTACCGGCTCAAGGTCCACGGCACGCATGTGCTGATCGCGGGCGCGACCGGCGCGGGCAAAGGCTCCTACCTGTGGAGCGCCATCCGCGGCCTGCTCCCCGCGATGCGGGCCGCTCTCGTCCAGGTCTGGGCGCTCGACCCCAAACGGATGGAGCTGTCCTTCGGCCGGGCACTATTCGGTAGTCGCTACGCCGCTACCCCCGCCGAGTGCGCCGACCTGCTTGAGGCCGCTGTCTCGCTGATGCAGGAGAGAGCCGACCGATTCGGTGGCAACCAGCGCTCCCACACACCTACCGTGGCGGACCCCTTCGTCCTGGTCGTCGTCGACGAGGTCGCCTTCCTGACCGCCTACCAGTCCGACAAGGGCCTCCGAGAGCGAACCAAAGCAGCCCTCGCCACGCTCACCACACAAGGCCGCGCGGTCGGTGTCGGCGTCATGGCCGCACTTCAGGACCCGCGCAAGGAGGTCATGAACATCCGCAACCTGTTCCCCGACAAGATCGCGCTCCGGCTGGACGAGTCGGAACAGGTGGACATGGTCCTCGGCGACGGCGCACGCGACCGGGGCGCACTCGCCGACCACATCTCACCCGTCCCCGAACTCGGCGCGGGCATCGGCTACGTCCGGCTCGAAACCTCACCCGACCCGATTCGCGTCCGCGCCGCGTACGTCTCCGACGAGGACATCCGCGCCATGGTCGCCAGCTTCTCGACCGGCAGGGCGGGGGCGCATGCCCGTGGTTGAGATCTCTCACCTTCTCGACGAGCTCACCTGCGCGGCCTGCGGCACCCGCAACGCGCTGTGGCTCTACCCCATTCGGGGCGTCATCGAGTGCCGCGAGTGCGGCGAGAAGGCAACCGTGATCGTCGAGCCCTCCGGCGGTAACCAGTGACAGCCACGACCGACAGGACCACCCCTCGCGCCGTCCGCATGGCGATGCCGCTCGCGCGGGACGTGGTCGAGGAGATCGCCAAGCAGTACGGGGTGTGCATCCGCCCGGTTCCGCTTCGGCGGCAGGACATCCTCACCGGTCAGGTTGAGGTGATCGACGTGCCGTGTGGGGCGACGCTGGAAGGCAAGTGTCCGCCGTGTGCGAAGCGGAATCGGCAGTTGCGGCGGGCGCAGTGCCGGGAGGGCTGGCACCTCGAAGCCGAGCCGGTGAACCTCCCGGACAACGCCGACGACTATCAGCGCCATCTCGTGGAGTTGCGGGCCGATGCTCAGGCGTGGCGGGATGAGGTGGAAAAGGCCGGCGGTGACACCACCGATCTGGACGCCGCGATCGAGGACCTGGACGAGGAGATCAACCGGGCCGGGATGCGCGGCAAGGTCCTCGGCCGGACCAGCGGGAAGCGGTCGCGCTCGACCAAGCGGCGGCAGGACGCCCCGGATCTGCCCAAGCGGCAGATGACCAAGACCACGCTCGGGCGGACCTTCACCGGCTCGGACGGCAAGGTCTACCGTCCCTCGATGTTCGTGACCCTCACCCTGCCCTCCTACGGGCGGGTGCTGGAGGGTGCTCCGCTCGATCCGGACCGGTACGACTACGGGCAGGCGGCCCGCGACGCGCTGCACTTCTCCAAGCTCGTGGACCGCTTCGTGCAGAACCTCCGCCGGGTCGCGGGCTATGACGTGCAGTACTTCGCCACCGTCGAACCTCAGAAGCGGCTCGCCCCGCACCTGCACATGGCGATCCGCGGCACCCTCCCGCGGGCGGAGCTGCGGCAGATCATCGCGGCTACGTATCACCAAGTGTGGTGGCCCTCGACCGACGAAGTCCGCTTCGAGGGTGAGCACCTGCCGGTCTGGGAGGACGGGGCCGGCTACCTCGACCCGACCACGGGGGAAGTGCTGCCGACCTGGGAACAGGCCCTCGACCGGCTCGACCAGGACGACGAGGCCGAACCCCTGCACGTGCTCCGCTTCGGCGACCAGGCCGACATCAAGGGCGTGCTCGCCGGAACGCCGGACGCCGACCAACTCATCGGGTACCTGTCGAAGTACCTGACCAAGTCCCTCGGGGACGCGCTCGGCACCGACGATCCCCGCCGGAAAGCTCACGCCGAACGGCTGCTCGACGCGCTGCGGTTCGAGCCGTGCTCGCCGACCTGCCCGAACTGGCTGCGGTACGGCGTGCAGCCCAAGGGTGCCAAGCCCGGCATGGCCCCGGGCCGGTGCAAGGGCAAGGCCCACAAGCCCGATCACCTCGGCTACGCGGGCCGCCGCGTGCTCGTTTCCCGCAAGTGGTCGAACAAGACCCTGACCGAGCACAAGCAGGACCGCCGTACCTGGGTCCTGGAAGCGCTCGGCCTGCCTGAGGAGCCGGTCGACCCCCACCGCTACATCTGGCGGCCGGTCAAGCCCGGTGATCCCGAGCTGGCCCCCATCGGCGTACGGCTCCTGCGCGCGGTTCACGAACGCCAGCGCTGGCGCAACCACCTCGACCGGCTCCAGGCCGAGGCAGACGGGAGAGATCTTTCGGCAACTGAAGGGAGGGCGGCGTGAAGAAGGACGACAAGCTGATGACGGTCCCCGAGATTCTCGCCGAACTCGGCGGCATTTCCCGCCGCACCTTTTACCGCTGGCGTGAGATCGGCAAGGCTCCCGAGGGTCTGAAGCTCCCCAACGGCGAGATCCGCATCTACCGCAGCGAGTTCACCGCCTGGCTTGAGAGCCTCCGGGAGGCCGCGTGAACGCCTCCTACGACGTGAAGTTCTGGGAGACCAGGCGGAACAAGTCGAGCAAGAAACCGTCCTACGAGGTGCGCTGGAAGGTCGGCGGCCGGGAGAAGTCCAAGACCTTCGGGACCAAGGCGCTCGCGGACAACTGGCTGTCCGACCTCCGGCAGGCCGCCAAGCGCGGCGAGGCGTTCGACGTGGAAACCGGCCTCCCGGAATCCATGCTCAAGGCCAAGAAGGCGCGCACCTGGTACGCCTTCGCCGTCGCCTATGTCGAGACCCGCTGGCCTCACTCGGCGGCCAAGAGCCGGGAGGGCATGACGGACGCGCTGTCCAACGTCACGCCCGTGCTCACCAGCGACCGACCGGGCCGACCGGATGGCGAGACCTTGCGGCGTGCGCTGCGGGAGTTCGCCTTCATCCCGGCCGACCGTCGCCCTGCCCCCTCGCCGGAGATCGCGGCGGCGCTGCGCTGGCTGGAAGCGGCTTCGCTGCCTTTGACGGCATTGGAGGACGCCAAGCACACCAGGGCGGCCTTGGAAGCCCTCTCGCTGCTCCTCGACGGCAAGGCCGCCGCGGCGTCCACCTTCCGGCGCAAGCGGGCCGTGTTCCATCACGCCCTGGAGTACGCGGTTGAGCTGGAAGAGCTTTCGGCAAATCCGCTCGACCGGGTGAAGCTGCGCCGGACCAAGGCGAACGGCGAGATAGATCGGCGCGTCGTCGTGAACCCGGCCCAGGCGCGGGAGCTGCTCGTCGCGCTCACCTACTGCGGTCGTAAGCGCGGGCCGATGCTCGTGGCGATGTTCGCCTGCATGTACTTCGGCGGCCTACGCCCCGCCGAGGCGGCCGGGCTACGGGAGAAAGACTGTCACCTGCCCGAATCCGGCTGGGGCCTGCTGACGCTGGAGAGGACTCGTCCCCAGAGCAACAAGCGGTTCACTGACTCGGGGGAGGGCCACGACGAGCGGGGCCTCAAGCACCGGGACGACACGACAACGCGAGACGTCCCCATCCCGCCGGAACTGGTGAAGATCCTTCGCGCGCACCTGGAAACCTTCGGGACGGCGAAGGATGGCCGGCTGTTCCGGACGAGGACGGACGGGGTTATTTCGGGCTCGGCGTACGCGAAGATCTGGAAGCAGGCCCGCAGCTACGCCTTCACTCCCGAGCAGGTCGCCTCGCCGCTCGCGGCCCGTCCGTACGACCTGCGCCACGCGGCTGTGTCCCTCTGGTTGAACGCGGGTGTCCACGCTCCGGAGGCGGCTGAGCGCGCCGGTCACGGCGTGGACGTCATGCTGCGCGTCTACGCCAAGTGCATCGACGGACAACGCGAGATCGCCAACCAACGTATAGAGGGCGCTCTGGCCTCATGAGTGATCAATCGCGGAATACTGGTCTGGTGGAACTTTCCCCCGAGCTCAGGAATCGTCTGGCTGAGCTGAGGGGTGATCTCCTCTGGGGCCGCCTCTCCGGGACCGCGCCGGAGGCCGGTTGGTTGGCCTGCGAACTGATCGAAGCGGGGCTCGACTCTCCAGAGGTGTGGGAGTTGGCGGGCTGTGCGCTGTCCATTGGATCAATGACCGAAGTTGAGCCGCTCATCCGCGAGGTGATGACGGAGAGCGGCTTCCCACCCATCGATGTTCAGCGCACGCCATGGGAGGTCGCCCGCGACGTGGCGCAGGGCATAGCCGAGGGCACACTCCCCATCGGTAAGGGTGCGGACTTCCTGATCCTCGAACTCAGGGACAGGTGCGACGGTCCCGAGGAGATCTTCTGGCTGATGATGCTTATCGACGACTGGGAGGCAGTCCGGGCAACTCCACCGAGCGACGACGAACTCCGCCAGCAAGCACGAAAGATCGCGGACGTCGCAACCGACCGGCTTGAGGCGTTGAAAGATAAGGACTCGTAGAAGTGGGAACCACGCCAGCCCAGGGTCTCGGATCGCTCCGGGACCCTTCGGCGTTCCCGGGGCGGGTCTCATCCCGCAGAGGGCACGGAAAGCGCCGCGCGACCTGGGGAAACGCGACCAACATCATCCCGCGTATATCCCGTGACTGGTGACAAGCGGCGGCTCTCGGCGGCGTACGGCTGCACACGCGATCACAGCAGGATCAGGCGGAAGCCCAGCTCAGAAGGCATCCGGGCTGGATGGGGGAGCGCGCCCTGAGGGATTCGAACCCCCGACCGTCGGATTAGAAGTCCGATGCTCTATCCAGCTGAGCTAAGGGCGCTCGTGCCTAATTCTGCATGATCCGGGGACCGGGTACACACCCGGTTTCCCGGACATGGGCCGGAGCGCGCCTCCTACGGGCCCCCGAGCGCGGTGGCCGTGCCCGTCGTTGACCCGCCCAGCCTGCGCCGATGCGCTCAGGCATTCGCTGCGGAGAAGCCGGTTCAGCGCCCGTCGCCGGCGCTCGCCGTGCTGCCGCGGAGGAAGGCCAGGATGGGTTCCGCGTGCCCGCGCAGGCCGTGCGGGGCGTCGGGGAGGCAGCGGACCGTGGCGTGCCGCACCAGGCGCCGCACCCTGCGCTCGGTGTCGCGGGAGTCGAGCAGGACGTCCCGGCCGCCGAGGATCACGAGCATCGGCATCGTCAGGCCGCCGAGGGCGTCGTCGCCGAACACCGGCAGCCTCTCCCTGCGCGGCCTGAAGTGCCTGGAGACCTCGGTTGCGTAGTCCAGATACGCCGCGAAGCGCGGGTCATGCGGGGCATCTCCCATGACCATGGTGAGCAGCCGCCGTCGTCCCCGCTCACCGAACAGGAGCAGGAACAGCGCCATGAACGCGAAGCCCGGCTTCTGCCGGCCGATGCCGCCCGGGCACAGCAGCGCGAGCCGCTCGACCCGGCCGGGACGCCGGATCGCGTAGTCCAGGGCGAGCCAGCCGCCCAGTGAGGCCCCCACCAGCGACACCCGCGACAGTCCCAGCCCCTCCAGCACGTCGTCCAGCCACAGCGCGTACGCCTCGGAGTCCAGCGGGGGACGTGCGGGGGCGCTCGGTCCCGGCTCGCCGATGAGGTCGACGGCGTAGACCCGGAAATGCGGCGCCCAGGTGGCGACGTCGCCCAGCCACATCACGCAGGTCGTGCCGGATCCGTGCAGCAGGAGCAGCGGTGGGGCCTCCGGAGGGCCGGAGGCCACGACGGAGGTCTCACCCTCCCGGGTCGGGATCCGCAGCCGCTCGCTCGGGACCGGCCAGCGGGTGAGGAGCTCTTGGTACCGCTCCCGCAGTTCGCGCTCGCCCTCGATCGTGACGTAGATGCCGGTGGCAGTCATGCCCGCCTTCCTTCCCTAAAATTCCCTACAAACATTAGTAGGGAAGGTTGGGCCGTGATAGGGAGTTTCTCGATACGTGGACGATCGTCCGGTTGGCGAGACGTTTTCCCGTACTTCGTGCATTCGGGCGGAAATTTGATCGCCTGCGGGGCTAAAATCCAGCGCCATGTCCGTACGCGAGATCCCGCTCATCGGAGACGTCTCCGAGGGGGTCGTGCGGGTGGGGGCGACCGTACGGCGGCCGATGCGGCCCTCGTCGCCTGCCGTCCACGCGTTGCTGCGGCATCTGGAGGCCGTGGGGTTCGACCGGGCGCCCCGGTTCCTCGGGACCGACGAGCGGGGCAGGACGATCCTCACGTACGTCGAGGGCGTGGTGCCCGCGCATCCCCTGCCGGCGTACGCGGTGAGCGACGAGGCGCTGACGGCGGTGGCCCGGCTGCTGCGGCGCTTCCACGACGCGGCGGCGTCGTTCACCCCGCCCCCCGGCGCGACCTGGGAGGACGGCTCGGCGCCGGAGGGCCCCGCCGAGCTCGTGGGGCACTGCGACGTCACCCCCGCCAACGTCGTCTTCCGGGAGACGACGCAGGGACTGCTGCCGTACGCGCTGATCGACTTCGACCTGGCCAGGCCGACGACGCGGCTGTTCGACGTGGTCACCACGGTGCGGCACTGGGCCCCGCTCGCCGACCCGGTGGACCGCGACCCGATGCAGCGCTCCCTGGACGCGGCGGCCCGCGTCCGGCTGTTCTGCGACGCGTACGGCCTGTCCGCGCGGGACCGGCTCATGCTGGTGGAGACGGCCAGGATCCGGTTCGGCCGCTCCTACACGCTCATGCGGGACCGGGCCCGGACGCTCGGCGGAGGCTGGGCGCGCATGTGGGCCGGCGGCGCGGGCGGGCGGATCAGGCGCGCCGCCGCCTGGCTCGACGCCAACGAGGACGCCATTCAGCGGAGCCTGCTGCCCGGCTCCTGACACGGTGTACGGCAGAATGCGTGCGTGACCCGGATCATGGACGGTGCCACGGCGGCGGGGCTGCTCGCCGGGGCCGCGATCGACGCCGTGGTGGGCGATCCCCGGCGGGGTCATCCCGTCGCGGTGTTCGGAAGCCGGGCCGCCGCCCTCGAAAAGCGCTTATATCGCGACTCGCGGTTAGCCGGCGTGGCCTACACAGCCCTCTGCGTGGGCGCCGCCACGGCCACCGGGGTCGTCGCGGAGCGGCTGACCCGGTCGAGCCCGGTCGCGCGGGGCGTGGTCACCGCCGCCGCCACCTGGGCGGTGCTCGGCGGCACGACGCTGGGCAGGGAGGGCGCGCTGATGGCCCGCTCGCTGGAGGAGGGCGACCTGGCCGCCGCCCGCGCGCGCCTGCCGCACCTGTGCGGGCGCGACCCGTTCGGGCTGGACGCGGCGGAGCTCGCGCGTGGCACGGTCGAGTCCATCGCGGAGAACACCTCGGACGCCGTCGTCGCCCCGCTCGTGTGGGGCGCGGTCTTCGGGGTGCCCGGCCTGCTCGGCTACCGCGCGGTCAACACGCTCGACGCGATGGTGGGCCACCGGTCGCCGCGCTACGCGAGGTTCGGCTGGGCCTCCGCCCGGCTGGACGACGTGGCCAACTACCTGCCGGCCCGGCTGACCGCCCTGCTCACGGCGGGCCTCGCCGGTCTGGCCGGCGGTTCCCCGCGCCGCGCGGCGGCCGCCTTCGTGCGGGACGGGCACCGCCATCCCAGCCCCAACTCCGGACGCTGCGAGGCGGCCTTCGCCGGCGCCCTCGGCGTACGTCTCGGCGGGGCCAACGACTACGGCGGCAGGGTGGAGCACCGCCCGGAGCTGGGCGACGGCCCCCGCCCTGCCGTCTCCGACATCCCCAGGTCCGTACGGCTGGCGCGCGCGGTGTCGTACGCGTCGGTCGGCCTTGCCGTCGCCGCCCGGCTCGCCCTCGCCCGCAACCGCCGAAGGGGCCGATGATGAATGCACTCGTCCTGCTGCTGGTCTTCGCGGTCGTCTTCAGCGTCGGGGTCGCGGTGATCATCGTCGCGGTGCTGGCCCTGCGGGCGTCACGGCGGCCCGCGCCGCCACCACGAGACCGGAATGATCCGTCCCAGGATTGGTAGTTTCGATGACATGGGCGACGCGAACCGGATCCTGCTGGTCTTCGACGGCGACTGCGCCTTCTGCCAGACGTGCGTGAACGCGGGGCATCGGTTCCTGCCGTACATGCCCGCCGTACGGGCCTGGCAGGGCCTCGACCTCGGCGCGGCGGGCCTGACACGCGAGGAGGTCACGACGTCCGTGCAGCTCCTCGGCCCGGATGGGCTGCGCGCCCACGGCGCGCGGGCCATAGCGGTGATGCTCGCCCTGCAGCCGGTCGTGGCCTGGCGGGCGGCCGGCCGGGTGATGCTGACGCCGCCGGTGAACTGGCTCGCCGAGGCGGGCTACCGGCTGGTCTCCCGCTACCGCCACCTCCTGCCGGGCTCGACCACCTGCGGCACGTCTTGACCTCCGCTTTGCCGAAGGTGCGAACGAAGAAGACCGGCAAGTGTCCGGAAGCGGGCATACCCCGCGCCTGACGCGAGCGCCACCATTGCGGCATGACAGCAGTGGTGGAGACCGAAGGACTGACCAAGTTCTACGGTACGAGACGGGGCCTCGAGGACCTCACCCTCGAGATCCGGCCGGGCGAGGTGTTCGGCTATCTGGGCCCCAACGGCGCCGGCAAGACGACGACGATCCGGCTGCTCCTGGACGTGATCCGGCCGACGTCTGGCCGGGCGAGCGTCCTCGGCGCCGACACCCGCGATCCGCGGGTACGCGCCCGGATCGGCTACCTCCCGGGCGAGCTGGCCCTGGAGGGCAGGGAACGGGCCCGCGAATACCTCCAGTTCCTCGCCGACGTACGCGGCGGGGTGAACCGCGGCAGGATCGACGAGCTGGCCGAGCGGCTCGACGCGGACCTGTCGGCCAGGATGGGCGAGCTTTCCAAGGGCAACAAGCAGAAGGTCGGACTGATCCAGGCGTTCATGCACGAGCCCGAGCTGCTCATCCTCGACGAGCCGACGAGCGGGCTCGACCCGCTGGTGCAGCAGGAATTCCTGGCCATGGTCCGGGAGACGCGCACGGCGGGCCACACGGTCCTGATGTCGTCGCACGTGCTCGCGGAGGTGGAGCACGTGGCCGACCGGGTGGGCATCGTCCGGGCGGGCCGTCTCGTCGCGGTCGAGGACATCGCGGCGCTGCGCGAGCGGGCCGTACGGCACGTGGAGCTCCACTTCGACGCGCCCGTGCCCGCCGAGTCGTTCGAGGGGCTCCCGGGCGTACGCGACGTGGTCGTGCAGGGCGCGAGCCTGCGCTGCACGATCGACGGCAGGCCGGACGCGCTGATCAAGGCGGCGGCCCGTCACACCGTGGTCCACATGGTCAGCGCGGAGCCGGACCTCGAGGAGATCTTCCTGACCTACTACAGCGAGGAGGAGGGCCGTCATGCCCACGCTGGTGCGTAAGAGCCTCGGGGAGTACCGCCGTGCCCTCGTCGGGTGGACGGTCGGGCTGTGCGCGTTCCTCGGGATGTACATCTCGATCTACGCGAGCATGATGAAGGATCCCGAGACCTTCAGTGCGCAGGCCATCGCCAAATATCCCGGCGCGTTCAGGGACCTGATGGGCGGCATGTCCGACATCGCGACCGGGCGCGGTTATCTGCAGGCCGTCGCCTACCAGCTGCTCGGCCCGCTGCTGTTCACCATGTGCGCCGCGATCCTCGGCAACCGGGCCATCGCGGGCCCGGAGGAGGCCAAGACGCTGGAGCTCACGCTGACGCTGCCGATCGACCGCAGGCGGCTGCTGCTGGAGCGCTGGGCCGCGCTGGCGCTCGGCCTGCTCGCCGTGGCGCTGGTCACGCTGGCCGTCGCCACCGGGGCGTCGTCCGCCGCCGGCATGGACGTCCCGTTCGGGAGCATCCTCGCCGCGCACACCGGGCTGTTCCTGCTGGTGCTGTTCTTCGGGACGCTGACGCTGTGCGTGGGCGCGGCCTTCGGGCGCAAGCAGGTCGCGCTCGCCGTGGTCGGCGTGTGGGGCGTCGCCGGCTACGTCGTGGAGACCATGGGCAGGAACGTCGACGCGATCTCCTGGCTGCGCTGGATCTCGCCCGTCCACTACTACCTCGACGGCAGGCCGCTCTATCAGGGCTGGCCGTACGGCGACTACCTTGTGCTGCTGGGTGCGACGGCCGTCCTGCTCATGACGGCGCTGCTCGCCTTCGAACGGCGTGACGTAGGAGTCTGATGGACAGCGTTCTCGCTCGCGTGAGCGAGGCGACCGGGGTGCCCGCCGACTTACTCGGCGGGTTCCTGTCGGTTCTGGCCGCGTCGGCCGCCACCGGCAGGCTGCCCGGCCGCGCCGACATGGACGGCCTGCGCGAGTGCGGCGCCCTCGCCGCCGAGCGCGGCATCCCGCTGCGGGTGCTCGCCGACGCCTGCCTGCACGCCGCCGAGCTCACCTCCGGTGGGGCGTTCGGCGCCGTACGCCGCGGCATGGCCGCCTACATCGAGGGCTACGAGGAGGCCCAGCGCGCCGCCCTCCGGCAGGAGGAGGAGGCCCGCCGGCTGTTCGTCGACGACCTGCTGCAGGGCAGGGCGGACGCCGAGCGGGCCGAGCACTTCGGCCTGCGGCTCGCGGGGGCGTACGTCGTGACCGTGGCGCGGCCGGACGTCCCGGTGGCGCCGGGCGACCCGCTGGCCGGGCGGATCGAGCAGGCGCTGGTGGCGAGGTTCGGCTCGCACAACATCCTGGTCGCCGTCCGCGACGGCCTGCTGGTGTGCGTGTCCCCGGCCGCGCTGGCCGCCGCGAGCGGCGAGTTCACCCACCACGTACGCGCCGCGCTCACGAACTGGCGGGCCGGGGTGGGCCGCCCCCACCAGGGCCCCGGCGGCATCGTCACCTCCTATCGCGAGGCGGCGGGCGCTATCGACCTCGGCGAGCGCCTCGGCCTGCGGGCCCAGGTGCTGAAGGCGGCCGACCTGCTGGTCTTCCCGGTGCTGCTGCGGGACAGGGAGGCGATCGTGGACCTCGTCTCCACCGTGCTCGGGCCGCTGACCTCCGCCCGCGGCGGCCCGGAGCCGCTGCTGGAGACGCTGGAGGCCGTCTTCGCCTCCCAGGGCAACCACACGGCGGCGGCGCGCAGGCTCGGCATCAGCACCCGGGCGATCACCTACCGGCTGGAGCGGATCCGCCGGCTGACCGGCTTCTCGCCGAGCGACCCCACCCAGCGGTTCACGCTGGAGACGGCCGTGCTCGGGGCCCGCCTCCTGGAGTGGCCGGCCCATCCTCTGGCCTGATCCGGGCATCCCCGCCACCTTCAACGTATAGGGGAAGGGGGGACTTGCGGCAAGGCCCCGGTGACGCCGCAGAATCGGAGGCCGTCAGCCGGGCCGCCCGGTGCGGGACAACGGCCGCGGGCGGGTTCACGTTCCATGCCGTCACGGGGGAGAGCCATGCGCGTGCTGTTGTCCACGATCGGGACGCGGGGGGAAGTCCAGCCGATGGTCGCGCTGGCCGTGGAGCTGCGGAGGCTCGGGCACGAGGCCCGGCTGTGCGTGCCTCCCGACTTCCGCGACTGGATCCAGGGTTTCGGATTGCCCGTCGTGCCGATCGGGCCCGAGCTGCGCCCGACCGCGTCGGCCGCGTCGGCGGCCCCACGGGTCCAGGCCCCGCCCACGCCCGAGCAGCGCCGGCGGATGCTCGACGGCACGGTCGCCGTCCAGTTCGCCACGGTCTCCGCGGCGGCCGAGGACTGCGACGTCATCGTGGGAGGCGGGGCCATGTCGATCGCCGCCCACTCGGTGGCGGAGCGGAGGGGGATCGGCTACGTCTACGTGAGCTACTGCCCGGTCACGCTGCCGTCGCCGCACCACGCACCCCTGCCCATCTGGGGGGAGGGGCCGGCGGACGCGCCGGCCGGCAACCGCGCGCTCTGGGCGGAGGACGCGCGGCGCTGGAACGAGATGGCCGGCGCCGCGCTCAACGCCCACCGGGTCTCGGCCGGCCTTGATCCGGTCGCGGACACCCGGGGACACATGTTCACCGACCGGCCCTGGCTGGCCGCCGACCCGACGCTGGGCCCCTGGCCCGAGCCGGCGGACCTCGACGTCGTGCAGACGGGCGCCTGGATCCTGCCGGAGCGGCGCCCGCTGCCACCGGAACTGGAGAAGTTCCTCGACGACGGCGAGCCGCCCGTCTGCGTCGGCTTCGGGAGCGTCCGCGCTCCCCGTGACATCGCGCGGGCGGCGGCCGGCGCGGCCCGCGCGCTCGGCCGTCGCGTGGTGGTGCTCCGCGGCTGGGCCGGCCTGTCCCCGGCGGACGACGGGCCCGGCTGCCTGGCCGTCGACGAGGCCGACCAGCGTGCGCTGTTCCCCCGGGTCGCCGCCGTCGTCCACCACGGCGGCGCGGGCACCACGACCGCCGCCGCGCTGGCCGGGACGCCCCAGGTCGTCGTGCCGCAGCACTACGACCAGCACTACTGGGCGCGGCGGGTCGGCGATCTCGGGATCGGGACCGCGCATGCGCCCGCCGAGCCGACCGCCGAGTCGCTCACCGCGGCCCTCCGGCGGGTCCTCCACCCCGATGTGGCGGCCCGTGCCGCCGCCGTCGCGGGCGAGGTGCGCACCGACGGCGCCGAAGTCGCGGCGCGGCGTCTGGTCGCCATGGCCGCCGCAGGACGGTTCCCGGGATGACAGAGGAGCGACCCGCACCCACACCCTGCGGCCGGCGTGGGACTGGGCGCGGCGTTCGCGGCGGGTGGACGCTCAGGGGATAAGCAGCAGCTTGCCGGTCGTCCGCCTGGCTTCCAGGTCGTCGTGGGCGCGCCGGGCCTCGGCCAGCGGGTAGCGCTGGGAGACGTGCACCTTCACCGCGCCGGAGGCGACCCAGCCGAGCAGGTCGTTCGCCCGCGACAGCAGCTCCTCGCGAGTGGCCGTGTAGTGCCCGAGCGTGGGCCGGGTCAGGAACAGCGAGCCGCCCGCGTTGAGCCGCTGCGGGTCGAACGGCGGTACGGGCCCGCTGGCCGCGCCGTACAGCGCCATCATGCCGCGCGGCCGCAGCGACGCGAGTGACCCGTCGAACGTGGCGGCGCCGACCCCGTCGTAGACGACGTGCACCCCGGCGCCGTCGGTGATCTCCTTCACGGCCTCGGAAAAGCCGTCGTAGCCGACGACCTCGTCGGCGCCCGCCTGCCGGGCGAGCTTCTCCTTCTCGGCGCTGGAGACCGTGCCGATCACGCGCGCGCCGCGCAGCTTGGCCATCTGGACGAGCAGCAGGCCCATGCCGCCGGCCGCCGCGTGCACGAGCACGTCGTCATTCGACCGGACCGCGTACGTGGAGTGGGTCAGGTAGTGCGCGGTCAGCCCTTGGAGCAGCACCGCCGCCGCCAGGTCCGGCGACAGCCCGTCGGGCAGCCGGATGGCCTTGTCCGCCGGGACCACGGCCTTGGTCGCGTACGAGCCCATGACGCTGGCCCAGCCGACCCGGTCGCCGGGCACGAGGTCGGTCACGCCGGGCCCGACGGCCGTGACCGTGCCGGCTCCCTCGTTGCCGGGCACCAGCGGCAGCGACAGGGGATAACGGCCCTCGCGGTGGTAGACGTCGATGAAGTTGACGCCCGTCGCCGCGACCTCGACCAGCACCTCACCGGGGCCGGGCTCGGGGTCGGGCCGCTCGGCGTACTCCAGCACCGAGGAATCACCGTACGCGGGGACGACGATGGCATGCATGCGCGGCTCCTGTCTGATCTCTCCTGAATGCCCCTAACCGGTCGCTCCCGGAAGGTTGTTCCCGGGCCCGGCGAGGCGGGCCTCAGAAGCCGGTGAGGGTGATCTTGCCGATCGCGGTGCCCGACTCGAGGATGCGGTGGGCCTCGCGCAGGTTGGCGGCGCTGACCGGGCCGAGATCCAGGTTGGCGGTGGACGTGACGACCCCGGCGTCGACGAGCCGCGCGACCCGGTCGAGGATGCGGTGCTGGTTCACCTGGTCCGGGGTCCGGAACAGCGAGTGGGTGAACATGAGCTCCCAGTGGAAGGCGATGCTCTTCGACTTGAGCACGCCGATGTCGAGGGAGTCGTGGTCGTCGATGGCGACGATCCGGCCGAAGGGGGTGAGCGCCTCGGCGTAGGCCGCGAGGTTGCGGTCGGTGCCGGTCGTGCTGAAGACGAAGTCCACGCCGTCCGGCGCGACCTCGGCCAGCTGCTTGGCCAGCGGGGCGCGGTGGTCCACCACGTGATGGGCGCCCATCCGGCGGGCGAACTCCACGGTCTCCGGCCGGGAGGCCGTGCCGATCACGGTCAGCCCGGTCAGGGCGCGTGCGAGCTGCACGACGATGGAGCCGACGCCGCCCGCGGCCGCGGTCACCAGCAGCGTCCCGGTCTGATCCGCGTCGTGGGGCAGGGCGTCGCCGCGCAGGCCCAGCCGCTCGAACAGGCCCTCCCAGGCCGTGAGGGAGGTCAGCGGCAGCGCGGCGGCCTCGGTGAAGGACAGCGTGGCGGGCTTGTGGCCGGCGATGCGCTCGTCCACCACGTGGAAGCGGGAGTTCGCGCCGGGCCGGTCGATCGCGCCGGCGTAGTAGACCTCGTCGCCGACCTCGAACAGCTCCACCTCGCCGCCCACGGCGACCACGGTGCCGGCGGCGTCCCAGCCGAGCACCTTGGGCTCGCCGCCCGGATCGCTGCCCTGCCGGACCTTGTAGTCCACCGGGTTCACGGCGACGGCCTCCACCCGGACCAGCAGGTCGCGCGGGCCGGGCTCGGGCACCGGCAGCTCGACGTCCAGGAGGCTCCGCGGGTCGTCGACGGGAAGGCTGCGCCGGTAGGCGACGGCGGGCATGACGGCGGGCACGGTGGACATGGTCGGGCTCGGGTACTCACTCATGATGGTCCTCCCACACACGAAGGCGGCCGGTGCGGATCGCACGGCGGCGCGGTGACGGTGGGACGGTACCCGCCGGAGCCTGGTTACCCGCAAGGGACACGAGTATCCGATGGGAACCATAAAGGTGGAGGCTAGTCGGAGCCGGGAAAGCGGTCGATGTTGCGCTCCACCCACGTCCGCAGGTGGGCGAGCGGGACGTTGGCGTCCCTGCCGAGTGGGGTGAGGCTGTATTCCACGCGCAGCGGCACCTCCGGATACACCTCGCGGTGGACGAGGCCGTGGTCCTCCAGGCGGCGCAGGGTCTGGGTGAGCACCTTGGGACTGACGCCCTGGAGGCGGGCGCGCAGCGCGCCGAAACGCCGCGGGCCGTCCTCCAGGGCGCCCAGGGCCAGCGCGCTCCACTTGTTGGCCAGCAGGTCGAGCATGTCGCGGCACGGGCAGGCGGCGGAGTAGACGTCCTTCGGATCGTCGCACATGGTGCTCATGCCGCGAAGATATCCAAAAGGAACTTATGGCCTTGGGGGAACCGGGCCGGAGGCCAGCCGGCGCAGCAGCGGCAGGTCGACGCTCTCCAGCGTCGGCACGGTCGTCACGCCGCTCACCGCGCCCGGGAGGCCGACCGCGATGACGGCGCACCCGGCGGCCCGGGCCGAGGCGACGCCTGTCGGACTGTCCTCGATCGCCACGCACGCGGCGGGGTCGACGCCGAGCCGCGCGGCGGCCGCCAGGTACGGATCGGGCGCCGGTTTGTTCCTGGCGCTGTCCCCGGCGGCCACCGACAGCCGGAAGCGGTGCCCGCCGACGGTCTCCAGCACCAGGTCCACGACCGGCCGGGGGGACGCGCTGACCAGCCCGGCCGGGACCCCGGCCGCGCGCAGGGCCTCCAGCAGCGCGACCGCGCCGGGGAGCGTGGTCACCCCGCTTTCGAGCCGGACGGTGAACGCGTCCGTCAGCATGGCCTCGACGGCCCGTGCCCCGGGGCCCCCGGGACCCCCGGTGGCGTCCAGGGCGGCGGTGATGCGCAGGGCGGCGTCCTCGACCGACAGGCCGTACAACGCCTCCCGATCGGCGTCCCCGAGAGGGGAGCCCAGGCCGTCGGCGACCTCCACGCAGGCGTCCCACCACAGGCCCTCGGTGTCCACCAGCGTGCCGTCCATGTCGAACAGGACCGCCGCCGGGCAAACCTCGCCGGTCATGGCACTAGACGACATCGGGTTCGGGGACCGCCGCCGCGGCTCCGGTCTCCGCGCGGGCCGACACGAGCACGGGCCGCTCGACCAGCCCGGCGCGTACGGCGGTGCCGGGCGCGAAGCGCGCGGAGTCGTGTCCGGGCACGTCGGCGAGCACCTCGGTGCCGTCGCCCAAACGGACCCGCAGCCGGGCGGTGGAGCCGCGGAACGACGAGACCATGACGATCCCGTCGCCCTCGCCGTCGGGGGTGACCAGCACGGCCTCTGGCCGTACGAGCACGTCCACCCGCGCGGCGTCCGGGGCCGGCCCCTCCACCGGCAGCGTCTGGCCGAGGACCGTGACCCGGTCGCCCGACACCAGGCCGGGCAGGTGGTTCATCGCCCCGACGAACTCGGCGACGAACGGGGTGGCCGGCCGGTCGTACAACGTGGCGGGGCCCGCGACCTGCTCCAGGCGGCCGTCGCGCAGCACGGCGACCCGGTCGGCCATCGACAGCGCCTCCTCCTGGTCGTGCGTCACGAAGATCGTCGTGATGCCGAGGGAGAGCTGCAGGCGGCGGATCTCCTCGCGCAGCGTGACCCGCACCTTGGCGTCGAGCGCCGACAGCGGCTCGTCCAGCAGCAGCACCCTGGGCTCCAGGGCGAGCGCGCGGGCCAGCGCCACGCGCTGCTGCTGACCGCCGGACAGCTGGTGGGGGTAGCGGTCGCCGACCGAGGGCAGGCCGACCAGCTCCAGCAGCTCCTGCGCGCGGGCGTGCCGCCTGGCGGCGGGCACCTTGCGCACCCGCATGCCGAAGCCCACGTTGTCCCGCGCGTTGAGGTTGGGGAAGAGGCTGTAGGACTGGAAGACCATGCCGGCGTCGCGCCGGTTGGCCGGCACGCGCGTGATGTCGGCGCCGTCCACCAGGACCTCGCCCTCGTCGGGCTGCTCGAAACCGGCCAGGCAGCGCAGCGCGGTGGTCTTGCCGCACCCCGACGGGCCGAGCAGCGCGATCAGCTCGCCGGGCTCCACCGTGAGGTCGAGTCCGTCCAGCGCGACCGTGCTGCCGAACCGCCGCCGCAGGCCGCGGAACTCGACCCGGGCGCCGTTCATGATCCACTCCTTTGCCTCGCGCCGGCGGACGACAGGGCGAGCAGCAGCAGCCAGGTGATCAGCAGGCTGAACACCGAGACGGCCACCGACACCTGCGCCTGTGAGCCGGAGATCCGGTAGATCCAGTTGGGGAAGGTCTCGAAGCTGAGCAACCGGGCGGTGGTGAACTCCCCGAGCACCAGCGCCAGCGTGAGGAACGACGCGCTCGCCATCGCCGACCGCATGTTCGGGATGATCACCCGCAGCAGCACGTGGGGCCACGACGCCCCGAGGTTCCTGGCCGCCTCCGACAACGTGCGCACGTCGATCGCGCCCAGGCCCGCGTCGAGCGAGCGGTAGGCGAACGGCAGCGCGAGCACGACGTAGGCGAGCACGAGCACCACCGGGAAGCCGGGGTTCTGCAGCGCGATGATCGTCTGGTAGAAGGGCGTGCTCGCCAGGTAGTCCGGCCCCCACCGCAGCACCGTGCTGATCCCGGCCACGAACGTGATCGGGGGCACGACCAGCGGCAGCGTGCAGACCACCTCCAGCACCGGCCGCAGCCGCGGCGCGCCGAGCCGTACGGCCACCACGGCGGGCAGCGTCAGCAGCAGCACCAGCACGATCGTGGCGAGCCCGAGCCCGAGCGACAGCAGGAGGCTGCCGCCGAAGCTTTCGGCCGAGAAGATCTGGCCGTACGCGTCGAGCGAGAAGCCCTGGTCGGGAGCCTTCACCGTGAAGACGAACGACGCGATCAGCGGGACGAGGAAGTAGACGGCGGCGAGCACGAGGACCACGCCGCGCCACACCCGGGGACGGCGCGGCCGGCCGCCGCGCGCGGGCGCCGCTCCGGGGGCGACCTGTGTGGTCACCTGTGTGGAAACCTGGGGGGTCAGCGAAGCCATCGGGCGCTCCTTCGCTGCAGCGGGAGGTAGACGGCCATGACCAGGCCCGCGACGACGATCATGTCGAGGCTGAGGGCCAGCGCGACGTTCTCGTGCCCGATGAGGACGTTGCCGGTGAGCGCGTCGGCGATCTTCAGCGTGACCAGCGGGACGGTGGACCCGACCATGGCCTGCGCCGTGGCGTAGGCCGAGAACGCGCCGCCGAACAGCAGCACGACCCCGCCGAGCAGCGCCGGGGTCAGCACCGGGATCCCGACGTACCGCCAGAACTGCCAGGTGCTCGCGCCGTTGTTCTGCGCGGCCTCACGCCACTGCGGGCGCAGCCCGTCCAGCGCGGGCACGACCGTGAGCACCTGGAGGGGGATGGAGAAGTACAGGTAGACCAGGGTGAGACCCCAGAAGTTGTACAGGCTCCACCCGTGCTGGCCGAGGCCGAGCGTGGTGGTGACGACGCCCGAGTTGCCGAGCGTGGCGATCCAGGCGAAGGCCAGCGGCACGCCGCCGAAGTTGGCCAGCACGCCGGAGGCGGTCAGCACCGCCTCGCGCAGCGCCCGGAACCTGGAGGTCACCACGGCCTGGGCGAGGAAGGTGCCGAGCACCCCGCCCAGCACCGCCACGAGTGCCGAGATCTTGACGCTGCCGAGCAGGGCGGTCAGGTACGCGCCCTGGAGCGACTCGGTGAGGTTGGCGGTGCTGAGCGTGCCCTCCTTGGTGAACGTGCCACCGAGGAGGACCAGCATCGGCACGCCGAAGACGATGACGGCGAAGACCAGCAGCGGCGCGGCCGCCCACCGGCTCTTCGATCGCGTACGGCTGTCGTGCACGGTCTCAGCCCGAGACCGCCGCGCCCCACCCGCTCGCCAGGACCTCCTTGGCCTTGTTGACCTGGTCCGGAGTGGGGAAGGAGGGGGTGCCCTCGACCTTGGGGAGCTGGTCGACCATGGCGGCGTCCGCGCTGCCGTCCTCCTGCATGGACGGCAGCAGCACCGGGCGGGCGTAGCCCTTCAGCCACAGGTTCTGGCCCTCGGCGCTGTAGAGGAACTCCTGCCACAGGCGGGCGGCGGCGGGGTGCGGCGCCCACTTGTTGATCGCCTGGGCGTAGAAGTTCGCGTACTGCCCGTCCGAGGGGATCGCGATCTTCCAGTCCACGCCCTTGGACGCGAACTCCTTGGCGTAGCTGGCCTGCAGGTAGTCCCAGTCGAGGGTGATCGGGGTCTCGCCCTTCTCCACCGTGGCGGGGGTGGCCTCCACGGGGTTGAAGTTGCCGTTCTCCTTGAGCTTCTTGAAGAAGTCGATGCCGGGCTGGATGTCGTCGAACGAGCCCTGGCTGGCGAGCGAGGCGGCGTACACGCCGGCGAAGGCGGCGCCGGCCTTGGTCGGGTCGCCGTTGAGCGCGACCATGCCCTTGTACTCGGGCTTGAGCAGGTCGGCGAACGTCTGCGGGCAGGTCTTGACCCGCTTGGCGTCGCAGCCGATGGAGATGTAGCCGCCGTAGTCGTAGTACCAGGCGCCGCTCGCGTCCTTCTGCCCGTCGGGGATCTTGTCCCAGCTCTGCACCTTGTACGGCGCGAACAGGCCCTCCTGCGCGCCGCTGAGCGCGAAGGCGCTGCCGAGGTCGAGCACGTCGGGGGCGCGGTCCTGGCCCTTGAGGGTCTTCACCGCGTTGATCTCGTCCTGGCTGGAGCCGTCGGGGTTGTCGTTGGTGATCTTGATGCCGTACTTGGCCTCGAACGCCTTGATGACCTCGCCGTAGTTGGCCCAGTCGGGCGGCAGCGCGATGGTGTTGAGCCGGCCCTCCTTCTTGGCGGCCTCCACCAGCTTGTCCATGCCGCCGAAGTCCTGCGCGGAGGTCGCGGAGGCGGCCTTGGAGTCGCCGGATCCCGAGCCGCCGCCGGCGGTCGTCGGGGCGGCGCCGCACGCCGCGATCACTGAGGTGGTTATCGTGAGCGCGGCCACGAGGCCGGCGGTACGTGTGGACAAGGGTCCCTCCCACTATGGTGCGTGGATCGAACTTAGGCGAACTTGTACAAACAAGCCAGAGCCAGTAAGTCGCATATCGATGTCAGTCGCGTGAACGGAAGGGCTCAGCACGATGGCGCGCTACGAACAGATCGCGAGTGACCTGCGGGACGCCATCGTCAGGGGGGACTATCCGATAGGCGCTCAGCTTCCCTCCGAGGCTGAGCTGGCCTTACGGTATGCCGCCGCGCGCGGGACCGTCCGCCAGGCCGTCGCCCTGCTCGCCGCCGAAGGGCTGGTCGGGTCCCGGCAGGGCGCCCGGCGCATCGTGCTCGGCAGCGAGCGCAGCCAGAGCTTCGCCGAGTTGCACAGCTTCGCGCAGTGGGCCCGCTCGATGGGCTACCGCGCCAGCGGGACCGTGCTGTCCTCCGGGCGCCGCCCGTGCTCGCCCTCCGAGGCCGTACGGCTGTCGCTCGAACCGGGGGAGGAGGTGCTCGCCGTGCTGCGGCTGCGGCGGCTCGACGGCGAGCCGGTGCTGGTCGAGCGCACCGTCTACGCCGGCTGGATCGCCCCCGCCGTCGAGCGGCTCGACCCCGACTGCGAGTCGGTGACCCAGGAGCTCTACGAGTCGGTCGGCCTGGTCTTCGCGTACGGCGAGCACCTGATCGACGCGGTGGCGGCCGGCAGCGAGGACGCCCGGCTGCTCGGCGTGCGGCGGGGCAGCCCCCTGCTGCGCCAGCGCCGCGTCACCACCACCCAGGAGGGACGGCCCGTCGAGTCCTCCGACGACCGCTACCGCGCCGGCAGCGTGACCTTCAGCATCCGCAACTCCACCGCGGCCAACCCCCTCGTCCGCCGCGCCGGCGACTGACCGGCCCGGTCAGGACAGGAAGGAGCGGGCGAGTCCCACGGCCTCCGGCAGCGAATCGGCTTCCCCCGTCGAGCCGTTCCAGGTCGCCTCGACCCGCAACCCTCCGCTGGGCAGCGGCACGAGCCGAAGCTCCCCCAGTGACGTGTCGCGAACATCCCGGTAGAAGCGCAGGGCGCCATGGCTGACGTAGGGGAAAAGGGCGCCCAGCCGCTCGTCGGAACGGGCCGCGTGCAACAGCGGCCGGACGTGAACGAGTTCGGGATGTCCGAGGAGCTCGTCCCACCGGGTGGGGATCGGGTCACCCCGTTCGAAGGCAAGAGCCAGCACGTTCGTCCGCATGAAGGGGAAGCGGTGCACCAGCTCGTCCGGGGTCGCGCCCCTGCGCCAGGCGTCCGCGACCTCGGTGACCGCCGCCAGGTCGTCGGTGGCGCCGCTCGCCCACACATGCCCCAGGTGCGAGATCCTGATGGAGAAGAAGCGCTTTTCGGCGCCGAGGAGGATCGCGATCCTGCCCCGAGGGACTCCTCTGGCCGGTGGGCCGTTAGCCGCCGGCCACCCGGACACCGGCGGTCAACCGGAAACGGACGCGCTGCCCGGGGCGGGCCTGCGCCGCCCGGTCGACGTCGGCGTCGCGCAGCACCGCTATGACGGGGTATCCGCCGGTCACCGGGTGATCGGCGAGGAAGAGCGTCGGCTGGCCGGACGGCGGCACCTGCAGCGCGCCGGGGACCATGCCCTCGCTCGGCAGCTCTCCTTCGCGCGCGCGTTCCAGGCGAGGCCCGCGCAGCCGCATGCCGACACGGTCGCTGTGCGCGGTGACCTCGTACGGCTCGGCGCACAGGGCCGTCAGCGCCTCCGGCGTGAACCAGTCGTGGCGCGGCCCCGGGATCACGGCCAGCGTGAGGACGCCGGACTCGGGCTGGGGCACCGGCGCGAGATCGGCCACGGGGAAGTCCGCCGGCGCGGGCCCGACCGGCAGCACCGATCCGGGGGCGGGACGCTCCGGGCCGAGCCCCGAGAGCAGGTCGGTGGCCCGCGACCCCAGCACCTCCGGCACGTCGATCCCGCCGCGGACCGCGAGATAGGTCCGCAGCCCGCGCGGCGGCACGCCGAGCCGGAGCGTGGCCCCGTCCGGCAGGCGCTCGACCGACGCGTGCCCGATGCCACGCGGGCGCCCTTCCGCGTCGGTGACGATGGCGGGGCAGGGCGCGCCGGTGAGCGCCACGAGCAGGTCGCCGGTGGCGCGCGCCCTCAGCCCGCCCAGTGTCACCTCCAGGCAGGCCGCGTCCTCGGGATTGGCCAGCAGGCGGTTGGCCAGCCGCAGCGCGCCGCGGTCGGCCGCGCCGGAACGCCCGACGCCGAGATGGCCGTGCCGGCGCCGCCCGAGGTCCTGCACGGTGGTGAGCGGACCGGGAGCCAGCACCACCAGCGCACGCCGGGACTCGTTCACGACTCCTCCGTGAACCGCACCCGGACTCCCGGGCGCAGCAGGGCGGGCGGATCGGCCGCGATGTCCCACACCGCGGTCTCGGTGCGCCCGATCAGCTGCCACCCGCCCGGCGACTCGCGCGGGTAGACCCCGCTGAACTCCCCGGCGAGCCCCACGGCGCCGGTGGGCACGCGTACGCGCGACTCCGGCCGCCGCGGCACGGCGAGCCGGGGGCCGCCGCCGATCAGGTAGCCGAAGCCGGGGGCGAACCCGCAGAAGGCGACGGTCCAGAGCGTCCCGGTGTGCACCGCCACGACCTCGCGTTCGGTGAGCCCGGTCAGCGCGGCTACGTCGGCGAGGTCGGCGCCGTCGTACACCACCGGGATCACCACCTCGTCGGCCGTCGCACGGCGGCCTCCCGCGGGCCGTACGGCCAGGATGGCGGACTCCACCATGGCGTGGCGCGCCGGCGGCTCGAACCGGACGAGCACCGTCCGCGCCGCGGGGACGATGCCGACGACTCCCGGCGGGGGGTCGGCCGCGAGGGCGTCGTAGAGGGCGACGACCTCCTCGAGCCGGTCGAGCTCGACCAGGACCGCGTGCTCGCCGCAGCGGTGCAGCCGTGCGTTCACCGGCTCTCCTCGACGAACGGCGCCAGGCCGATGCCGCTCGCCTTGAGCGCGTCACGGACCTCCAGGGCCATGGCGACGGCGCCGGGACTGTCGCCGTGCACGCAGATCGAGTCGGCCGTGACGGTGAGCGGTGTCCCGTCGGCGGCCTCGACCGGCTCGCCCATGGCCATGCGCACGCAGCGCTCGGCGACCAGGGCGGGATCGTGCAGGACGGCGCCGGGCACGTCGCGCGGCACCAGCGTGCCCTCGGGGGTGTAGGCGCGGTCGGCGAAGCACTCGGCGATCGTGGTCAGCCCGGCCCGGCCGGCCTGGCGCAGCCACGCCGAGCCGGGCAGGCCGAGCACGGGCAGGCCGGGATCGTAGGCGCGCACGGCCGCGACCACCGCGGCGGCCTGCGCCTCGTGATGCACGATCGCGTTGTAGAGCGCGCCGTGCGGCTTGACGTACCTGACCCTGGCGCCCGCGACCCGGGCGAAGGCGTCCAGCGCCCCGATCTGGTAGATGACGTCGTCGGCGAGTTCGACGGGTGGCACGTCGACGAACCGCCGCCCGAAGCCCGCCAGGTCGCGGTAGCCGACCTGCGCGCCGATCACCACGCCACGCGCGGCCGCGGTCTCGCACGTACGCCGCATGATCACGGGGTCGCCCGCGTGGAAGCCGCAGGCGACGTTGGCGCTCGTGACGATCGACAGCAGCGCCTCGTCGTCGCCGAGCCTCCACTGGCCGAACCCCTCGCCGAGGTCGGAGTTGAGGTCGATACTCATGGTCCGGAAGGGCATGTCAGCTCCAGAGTGCGCTGATCCCGCTCAGGGAGTTCCAGCCGAGACAGATGGTGAGCGCCCGGGCCGTGAACACCAGGCCGCCGAAGGCGCCAGGGTGAAGCCGCCTGGATCGTCGGGGGTGTGGTCATGGAGACTCCATTCGCCGGCCTCCCCTCGAAGCTAGAGGATTGTTCAACAATCCAGCAATACTTTTGTGGATTACTTCCGCGCTACACCGTGAGTCCACGCACCGGCCCCGCACGCGGCCGGACCGGCGCGTCCGGCCTAAGCTGGGTGATCCGGCGACCAAGAAGGGTTACGGGAATGACGGCTATGGCTGACTGGGCCGCACGGTTGAGCGCGGCTCGGCCGCTGCTCGATCGGGCCAGCGCCGCCGAACTGGTCGCCGACGTCCTGCGGGAGAACGTGATCGACGGTTCCCTGCCGCCGGGCACCCGCCTGTCGGAGGAGACGATCGGCAACCTGCTCGGCGTCTCCCGCAACACCCTCCGGGAGGCGTTCAGGCTGCTGTCGCACGAGAACCTGCTGGTGCACGAGCTGCACCGCGGCGTCTTCGTACGCAAGCTCGCGGCGGCCGACGTGGCGGACATCTACGCGATGCGGCGCGTCCTGGAGACGGCGGGCGTGCGGGCCGCCGCCACGGCCCCGCCCGAGGCCGTACGGGAGGTGGGGCGTCATGTCGAGGAGGGCCGGTCCGCCGCCGGGGCCGGCGACTGGGTGGCCGTCGGCACCGCCAACATGCGGTTCCACCGGGCGATCGCCGGGCTGCTGTCCAGCCCGCGCGTGGACGAGAGCATGGCGCGCCTGCTCGCCGAGCTGCGCCTGGCCTTCCACGTGATGGGCGAGCTCAGGACCTTCCACGAGCCTTACCTGGAAGACAACGCGCGCATCGCCGCGCTGCTGGCCGAGGGCGACCACGAGCGGGCCGAGCGGGAACTGCTCGCGTACTTCGACGCCGCGCAGGCCCAGCTGTTGGCCGCCTACGCGGCACACACCGGCTGAGCCCGCCGGCCTGGGCTTGCCGACCTGAGCTTGCTGACCGGGGCTCGCCGTACCGGAGAACCGGATGACCGGCCGCGGCGTCCTACGGATATGCGGACGCGGATTCTCGGAGTGATGGCGGCGCTGGCCGCGGCGATCCTGCCGGTGGCATGCGCGTCGACCACGCCCCGCGATCTCGAGACCTGGAACGAGTCGGACGCCGTGAGCGGCCCGCCCATCGAGCGGGAGCGCCCCTCGCCCTCCTGCCTGACGGGGTCGCCCACGCCGGCACCGGGCGGGGAAGACGGGCGGGCCGGAGGGTGGCGCGTGGCGCACTACGACTACCGCGACCGCCTCGGGGGCCTGGCCGTGACCCGCGAGGGGACCGTGTGGGCGGCCGGCACGCGGGTGCCCCGCCCCTGCGGGGCCGAGACGAAGGCGCCGCTGCTGCTGCGCGGGGACGGCGGGCGGTGGGACGAGGTCGCGGCCCCGCCGATGGTGCCCGAGCCGAGAGCCGTGGCGGCGTCCTCCGACCGCGACGTGTGGCTGTTCGGCGGGGAGAACGCCGCGCACTGGAACGGGCGGAAATGGACCGCGGCGCCCGGTCCTGGCCCGGAGCCGAGCCGGGTGCACGCGGCGGCGCCCGGCGACGTGTGGGCGATCGTGAACGCGAACTTCCTGCATGGGGCCGGGGGAGCCGAGGAGCCCTGGAGCTCCTTCTCGGACCTGCGGCACTGGGACGGCGCCGCCTGGCGCACCGCGCGTGCGCCCCTGGTCGCCAAGGACGTCGGCGGCCTGCCCGGCGGGGAGGTCTGGGCGGCCGGGTCCAGTCGCGGCCGGGCCGCCGTCGCCCGGTGGAACGGCTGGTCCTGGAGCACGGTCCCGCTGCCCGCGGTCCCCGCCTTGCATCGGGGCCAGATCTCCGAGCTCGTCGACCTCGCGGTGGACGAATCGGGCCGGGTGGCGGCCGTCGGCTGGGTCGCGTGGGTCTGCGGCGTCCAGGAGGAGGACGTGACCCACTGCGGCCGCACGCTGTTGCTGCGGCGGGAGAACGGGCGGTGGAGCTACAGCCTGCCGCCCGAGCCCGGGCTCGACCCCCGCCTGCGGCTGGAGGCCGACGGCCGGGGCGGGTTCTGGCTGTTCTACTCCAGGACCGAGTGGAACACGGCGGTCGGTCACCTGTCGGGCGGCAAGTGGACGTACGGGACGTTTCCGGCCGGGCCGCTCGGGCACACCCGGGTGGCGGCCGTAGTGAGGCAGCCGGGGACGGCGCGCGTCTGGGCGGTGGCGGCCGACGACACGGAAGCCGAGGGGCCGCCCTACCAGGGCAGCGGCGTCTGGCTCGCCGACTGAACACGCGGTCCGCCGACTTGCGTTCACCCTCCTGGGAACGTATGTTCGAAGTAGCGGCGATTCTGCCCGAATCATCCGCCCGTCTTCCCCCGGGTGGCCAGAAAGCCACAGGGAGAAGGAGTCTTGAGCAGACTTTACGGCGATCCGATCGAGGTGTGGGTCCGGGACGGGCACCCTGCTCAGTTCGTCTGGCGTGACCGGCTCTACACCGTCCGCGAGATCCAGGACCACTGGGTGGTCGCCAGGGAGTGGTGGAAGACCTCGGACGCCGATCCCGGCGAGCGGCGCTTCTGGCGAGTGGGGGCCGCGGCCGGCAAGGAGGTCGGGACCTATGAACTGCGCTTCGACACCGCCAGCGGCGGATGGCTCCTGCTGAGGGCCTGGGACTGATGGGAACGCTCCAGCCACCCACGACGACCGGGGGACGGGCCGCTGGAGGACGGACCGGGGGATGGACGGGGGCGCGCACGTGACGCACGCCTTCGCCCACCTGCACGTGGCGTCCGCCTTCTCGCTGCGGTACGGCACCGCGTTCCCGGCCGCCCTCGTCCGGCGGGCCGCCGAGCACGGCATGGACACGCTGGCGCTGACCGACCGCGACGGCCTCTACGGCGTGATCAAGCACGTCATCGCGTGCCACGAGCAGGGTGTCCGCCCGGTCGCCGGCGTGGATCTGGCCCTCGGCCCGGGCTCCACGCCGGACGACCTGTTCGGCGGTGGTCTTCCGCCGTCCGGCCGTCGTACGGCACACAGGAGGCCGGCGGCCGAGCCGGCGCGGGTCGTCGTGCTCGCGCGCTCGCACGGCTGGGCCGCGCTGTGCCGCCTGGTCACCGCCGCCCACCACGCGGGGGAGCGCGGCGAGCCGCACGTCACGCCGGGGATGGTGGCCGAGCACGCGACCGGCCCGGACGGGGAGCCGCGGCTGACCGTGCTGCTCGGGCCCCGCTCCGGGGTCGGCCGAGCGGTGGCCGAGCGGCGCGACGACCAGGCCCGCGCCCTGCTGGCCGCCTGGCGCGCGGTGGTCCCCGACCTGGTCGTCGAGGTGTCCGACCTGTACGGCTACCGCGACGCGAACACCGCCGCCCGCATGATCGGGCTGGCGGACTCGATGGGCGTGCCGGTCGTGCTGACCAACGCGGTCCGCTACCTGGACGCCGCCGATCACCAGGTCGGCAACGTGCTCGACGCGGCGCGCAAGCTGGTGCCCCTCGACGGGCGGCATCTGGACGATCCCACGGCCCACGCGTACCTGAAGGACGGCGCGGAGATGGCGCGGGTGGCCGCGCGGATCTGCGGCGGCGACACCGGCCGGGCCGGGCGGCTGCTGGCCGAGACGCGGCGTGTGGCCGACCGGTGCGTGCTCGACCCCGTCGAGATCGTGCCGCTGCTCGAACCCGAGCGGCCCCGGCTCCACCTGCCGGAGGCCGGCGAGGACCCGGTGCCCCTGCTGCGGCGCCGCTGCGAGGAAGGGCTGGCCCGGCGGGGGCTGGAGCGCTCGGCCGAGGCCCGCGACCGGCTGGCCGCCGAGCTCGGCGTCATCGAGAAGAAGCGGCTGTCGGGCTACTTCACCTCCGTCGCCGGCATCACGGACATGATCCGGGCGATGGGCGTGCGGTGCGCGATCCGCGGCTCGGGGGCGGGCAGCCTGGTCAACTACCTGATCGGCATCGGCGAGGTGAACCCGCTCGAACACGGCCTGCTGATGGAGCGCTTCCTGTCGGAGGGCCGCAAGGGCCTGCCCGACATCGACATCGACGTGGAGTCGGCCCGCCGCCTCGACTGCTACCGCGCGATCCTCGACCGGTACGGCGAGAGCCGGGTGGCCTGCGTGTCGATGATGGAGACCTACCGCGCCCGCAGCGCGATCAGGGACGTCGGCGCCGCCATGGGCCTGCCGCCGCACGAGATCGACGTCATCGCCAAGGCGTTTCCGCAGGTGCGGGCCAGGCAGATCAGGGCCGCGCTGTCCGACCTGCCGGAGCTGCGCGACAGCGGGCTGAACGACCGGTCGCTGGAGACCGTGTTCCGCCTGGCCGAGCGGCTCGACGGGCTGCCCCGGCACATCGCGCTGCACCCCTGCGGCGTGCTGATCGGCAACTCCACGCTGCGCGACCGCACGCCGGTCGAGCGCAGCCTGCTGGAGTTCCCGATGTCGCAGTTCGACAAGGACGACGTCGAGGAGGCGGGCCTGCTCAAGCTCGACGTGCTCGGGGTGCGCATGCAGTCGGCGCTCGCCTACGCCCTCCAGGAGATCGAGCGGGTCGAGAACCGGAAGATCGACCTGGACGCCGTGCCCCGCGACGACACCGCCACCTACGGCATGATCCGCCTCAGCCGCACGATCGGCTGCTTCCAGATCGAGTCGCCGGGACAGCGCGAGCTGGTCGCCAAGCTGGAGCCGCGGACGATGCACGACCTGATCGTGGACATCTCGCTGTTCCGCCCGGGGCCGGTCAACTCCGACATGGTCACGCCGTACCTGGAGACCAGGCATGGCTTCCGCGAGCCGCGTTACCCGCACGAGTCGCTGCGCGAGGCGCTGCGGGAGACCAACGGGGTGGTCGTCTTCCACGAGCAGGTCATGAAGGTCATCGACGTCATGACCGGGTCGGGGCTGTCGGAGGCCGACCGGGCCCGCCGCGCCCTCGGGACGCCGGAGGGCCGTGCCGCCGTACGCGCCTGGTTCGTGCCGCTCGCCAGGGAGAACGGCTACGCGCCCGACGTCGTCGAACGGGCGTGGAAGGTGCTCGACGCGTTCGGCGGGTTCGGGTTCTGCAAGGCGCACGCGGCGGCGTTCGCGCTGCCCACCTACCAGTCGGCCTGGCTGAAGCGGCACCACACCGCCGCGTTCCTCGCGGGCGTGCTCACCCATGACCCCGGCATGTACCCGAGCCGGGTCATCCTCGACGAGGCCCGCCAGTGCGGGGTGGACGTCCTGCCTCTCGACGTCAACCGTTCGGGGAAGACCTGGCTGGTGGAGCGCACGGATTCGACGCGGTCCGGGGAGTTCGGCCGCGGGTACGGCCTGCGGGTGCCGTTCTCGGCCGTCCGGGGGGTGAGCGAGGCCGAGGTGGACCGCATGGTCGCGGGCCGGCCGTACACCTCGCTGGCCGACTTCTGGGAGCGGGCCCGGCCCTCGCGGCCGGTCGCCGAGCGGATCGTGGAGGTCGGCGGGTTCGACGCGCTGCACGGCCTGCGGCCGGGGGAGCCGCGCTGGCGGCCCGGACGGCTGACCCGGCGTGACCTGATCGCCCAGGTCGGCGCGCTCGACCGCGGCTCTCCCGCGGGCGCGGAGGGACAGCTCCCGATGGGGTTCACCGACCATGTCACGCCCGGAGAGCTGCCGGAGATGACCGAGGCCGAGGCCGTCGAGGCCGAGCTGGAGATCCTCGGCATGGACGTGAGCCACCACGTCATGGACTTCTACCGCGACCTGCTCGACGCGCTCGGCGTGACGCGGGCCAGGGACCTGCTCCGGCAGCGCAACGGCGCGGAGGTCCTGGTCGCGGGGGTCAAGGTCGCCACCCAGACGCCGGCCGTCCGGTCGGGCCAGCGGGTGATCTTCACCACCGTCGACGACTCCACCGGCCCGATCGACCTGACGTTCTTCGAGTCGGTGCAGGCGCACACGGCCGCGACGGTGTTCGGGTCGTGGCTGCTGGCGGCCAGGGGGGTGGTGCGGCGCACCGGGGGCCGGGCGGTCTCGCTGCGCGCCGTGAACTGCTGGAACCTCGCCGACCTCGACCGGGTGTGGCGCACCGAGGGGCTCGACGCCGTACGCGCCCTGATCAGCGAGATGCCCGCGCCCGGCGCCGGGGTGGGCGGACGGCCCATCGAGTACGGCAACGGCTTCCGGGTGTCGCCCTACTCCGACAACGGAGCCCCGCCGGCCGCGCGGGAGGGGCGGTTCCTCGGCCACCCGGGGGAGCCCCAGCGGCGGCTCTGGCACGCCAGCTCCGGCAGCTCGGGACCGCCGCCCGGCCGCTGATCCTCCCCGCCCTGCCGGTGTTGTCTTCCCGGCGCTTCCGGGTGCGGGACCGGACAGCGCTGTCCGGTCCCGCCGTGTGTTCAGCCGAAGTTGATCCAGGCCCGGGTGGAGCCGGTCTGGGGGTCGACGTCGAGGTAGTCGGCCCGGCCGTCGGCGTTGAGGTCGGCGAACTGGATCCGGGTGCCGTCGACGCCGACACCGCTGGCGATCTGCCCGCCGGGGAACCAGTACCAGTCGCCGCCGCTGGGCTTGGGGCCGCCGTTCTGCCAGACCTGAACGGAGCTGTCGTCGCCCATGAGGATGTAGTCGGCGGACCGGGTCCCGTAGAGCGGGGCGAAGCGGATACGGCTGCCGGGTGCGCCGACGCCACT